>JAWVZD010000384.1:0-3332 GCA_033722395.1 Thermoanaerobaculia bacterium
CTCGACCGTGCCGGTGAGCGGCTCGGACAGGGCGGGGCTCGTCACGGTGGCGCGCTGGCCCAGCCGGACCCGGCCGATGTCGGTCTCGTAGACCTCGGCCACCGCCACCATGCGATCGGTGCGCGCCACCTCGAGGATCCCCTGCTCGCCGACGCGCTCGCCCGGCCACGTGTGGACCTCGAGGACGCGGGCGGCGAGCGGCGAGTAGACGCGCGAGCGCTCGAGCTCGGACTCGGCGCTCGCCAGCTCGGCGCGGGCCCCGGCGAGCTCGGCCTCGAGCACCGCCACCTCACCCTCCCAGAACTCACGGTCGGCCTCGGGCGCCACCTGGCCGCGGCTGAGCTCGGTCGAGCGCTGCATCTCGCGCCGCGCGTTGGCGAGCTCCGCCTCGACCCGGACGATCTCGGTCTTCGCCACCTCGATCTCGGCCTCGGCGTGCTCGAGGGTGTCGAGGGTGGCGACCATTTGGCCGGACCGGACGCGGTCGCCGCGATCGACGAAGAGATCCTGCACCACCACGACCAGATCGGACGGCCCGGAGATGAAGACGATACCCCCCTGGGGCTCGAGGCGGCCGAGGGCGGAGACGGCGGTGGTGGAGCGGTTCGTAGTCGACCGCGCGGGCTGCTGCGCCCCCGGAGCGGCGCTCTCGGCCGGCGACGAGGCGGCTGCCTCCGAGGGCGAGGCCGCGGCCTCCCCCTCGCCGCCCGCGCTACCGCAACCGAGGAGCCCGAGAAGAGACAGGCACAGTAAGCTGATCCGCATCGGTCGACGCAGAATATCCGAGGGCCCCGGAGGCTTCAACTCGCGGGCGCGGCCGAGTCGCCCGAGCGCACTTCGACCGATGCCTCTCCTTCGATTCGCACTCCTACCTTCGTGATGCCCTGCTCAGCGTGAGATTTTGTCTGTCGATTGCGTCCAAGAGGGCGGGCCGTCCACGAGGGCGCGCAGGGTGGGCAGGCGACGTCTACCTTGCGCTCGCATCGTCGGCGAGGTCACGAAGAGCTGATCGCCCAAAGGACGACGACGGTCCTGAGATTGACACTAAGCGCCTAAGCGCCTAGGCTACTCACTGAGAGGAGCCCGAGATGACCACAGCCACAGTGCGCATCCCCGCCGAGAAACGAGACATCCTGCGCATCATCGCCGGGATCGAGAAGAAGGAGATGAAGGAGATCCTCACCGAGCTGATCGACGAGTACATCGAGCGTCACCAGGAGACGCTGGAGCTTCTCTCTCGGCCGGAGTGGGTCGACGTCATCACCCGGGGAAAAGAGGAAGTCGAGAGCGGTGTGAAGGGTGTGACGCTCGATGAGCTGGCGGATTGAGGTCAAGCCCAACGCAGCAAAGCAGTACCGAAAACTCGACAAGACCACCCGTCGGCGGATCAAGGCCGCCCTGCGGGAGCTCGAAACCGCCGAGAGGCCGCTACGCCATCCTCGCGTGCGGCCCCTGACCGGCAAGCTCGAGGGCGACTACCGGGTCAGGGTGGGAGGCTGGCGCCTCCTCATGACACCCGATGGCACCGAGCAGGTACTCCATGTCTATGCCCTCCTGCCGCGCGGAGATGCCTACTGACATCCAGCGGATGGGCAGGCGCACCGGGACCGGCTCGCACGGTCGCGACCATGCTGGTCCCTCGAGGGACCGTCGATCTCGTTCTACGATCTCCAGCTCCTCGAGGCATTTCCCGACATAGAGGTTCATCCCCAGGACCTACTCGGCGAGAGCCGATCTCCTTTCCCCAGAGACGCGACCACCGCGCGTTGGCTAGAATCTGACCCGCCGAGCCCTCCGACACCCGAGGCTCTTCACGCGCCGTGCCGGATCGACAGCACATCCCGACGGACCTCCTGCGCACCGCCCTCTCCCGCCTCTTGGGCGAGCTGCCGGACGAGGTCTTCGAGGATGTCGCCTCGCGGCTCGACTGGGTCGAGCTTCCCGGGCGCTCGTATCTCTTCCGGCAGGGCGACGAGGGCGACAGCATGTTCGTGCTGGTGAGCGGCCGGCTGCGCGCCGTGCTCGAAGGCGACGACGGCGACGAGCGGGTGCTGGGCGAGATCGGACGCGGCGAGACGGTCGGCGAGATCGCGCTGGTGACCGGCGACCCGCGGACCGCGTCGATCCGAGCGGTACGCGACAGCGTGCTGTGCGGCATCCGCCGGCAGGCGTTCCTCGACATCGTCGACCGCCATCCCCGGCTGGCCATCAACCTGGCGCACATGGTGATCGACCGCCTGCGCGAGCGCACTTCGGATCATCGCTCCGAGCCGCTCGGCGCGTTCAATCTCGCGGTCGTCCCGGTGGGCGAGCGCGTCGACGCGGAGGCCTTCTGCGCCGGGTTCGTCGCCGAGCTGGGGCGCGCCGGCAGCAGCCTCTGGCTGAGCTCGACCCGACTCGACGAGCTGGCGCCCAGTCTCCGTTCTCGCGGTCGGAGCTCTTCTGACGGGGAGGAGAACGCCAACGCCCGGCTGCTGGCCTGGCTCGACGAGCGCGAGACCGAGCACCGCTGGATGCTCTACCAGGCCGACCGCGAGCTCACGCCGTGGTCGAGTCGCGCCCTCCGGCAGGCCGACGTCGTTCTCCTGGTCGCGCATGCCGACGACGCGCCGGCCCTCGGACGCCTCGAGGGCCGCATCTTCGAGAAGGAGTCGCCGGTGGCGGAGATCGACCGTCACCTGGTGCTCCTGCACGAGCGCTCGACCGAGGAGCCCAGCGGCACGGCGCGGTGGCTCGAAGAGCGACCGGTGCGGAACGTCTTCCACCTGAAGCGAGGCAGCGGGCAGGACCTCGCCCGGCTGGCGCGCACTCTGACCGGGCGCGGCCTCGGGCTCGTGCTCGGCGGCGGCGCGGCGCGCGGCTTCGCCCACGTCGGCGTCTTCCGGGCGCTCGAAGAGCTCGGGATCGCGGTCGACACGGTGGGCGGAAGCTCGATCGGGGCCTCGGTCGCCGCCGTCATCGCGCGCGGCTGGGACAGCGATCGGCTGTACGCCGAGGGGCGCCGGGCCTTCCTCGAGGAGAACCCGTTCAGCGACTACACCTTGCCGATGATCTCGGTCTTGAAGGGGCGGAAGCTCGAGGAGCTGATGCGTTACTACCATCCGGGCGACATCGAGGACCTCTGGCTACCCTTCTTCTGCGTCTCGAGCAACATGAGCAACGCCGGCCTGGTGATCTACGAGCGCGGCCCGGCCTCGAAGGCGGTGCGCGCCTCGGTCGCTCTGCCGGGCGTCTTCCCGCCGGCGGTCGACGGCAACCACCTGCTGATCGACGGCGGCGTCTTGAACAACCTGCCGGTCGACATCATGCGCCGGCGATCCGACGGCCCGATC
>JAWVZD010000385.1:0-3327 GCA_033722395.1 Thermoanaerobaculia bacterium
CTGGCGTCGCGATCACGGTACGAGGCCGGCTCGAACTGCAGCTCCGGCTCAGGCCGGTTCGTCATCGTCCGGCTTGGCGAAGCCGAAGAAACCGAGGATCTTGTGCCAGAACAGCTTCACGGCCAGGGCGGCTCCGGCGAGCCCACCGAGCAACACCTGAAGCAAAATGCTTCCCGAGGTCGGGTCGAGGTAGGCGTGGGCCTGACCGGGGAGACAGACCGCCAACAGCAGGACGAGGATGGTCGATCGACAGCTCATCGGTTGCACCTCCAAGCGCATCACGGCGACACCGTACGGACAACGCCCGCCGATTGTAGCCCGGCCGCCCCGCATCGTGGTGTGATCGTCCTCGCGGCCGTCCTTGACCCCCTGCGGAGGCTCTCGTAGGGTCGTCTGGCGCCCTGATCGGGCAATCCCTGTTCCCATGTCGAAGACCGCCTCGAGCCCCCCGGACAGACCACGAAACGTCGCGCGGCGCCGGGGTCTCGAGATCCTCGCGCTGACCTCCCTGGCCATCGCCCAGCCGCTCTTCGCGGTACTGGCGGAGGGTGCGGACTTCTTCGTCGCCCACGACAGCCGTCCGGTCGAGCTGGTGCTGTTCACACTGTTCGTCTACCTCGGTCCGCCGATCCTGTTGTGGCTCGCGGTCGAGTCGGCGGCACGGCTCGGAGACCGGCGTGCCGGCGGTCGCGTCGCCCATATTCTCGTTCTCGCCGCGCTCTCCGCGCTACTCGTCGCCCCCTGGCTCGACCGGATCGGGGCCGCGGCCGGCGTGGGCATCGGGACAGCGCTCGTCACCGGAACCGCCCTGGCCCTCGCCGTCGACCGCTCCTACGTCCTACGCTCCTTCCTCTCACTAGTGGCACCTCTGACCCTGGCGGTGCCCCTCCTCTTCCTGCTTCTGCCACCGATGTCGAACCTGGTGCGGCCGCAGCCGATCGCCGCCGTCAGGGCCGAGGTCGGCGACCCGAAACCGGTCGTGCTGGTGATCTTCGACGAGCTGCCGGTGGTCTCCCTGCTCGACGCCGAGCGCCGCATCGACAGGCAGCTCTTCCCCAACTTCGCCGCACTGGCAGAGAGCTCTCACTGGTTCACCGATGCCACCTCGGTATCGCCGGCGACCAACCAAGCGGTGCCGGCCATCCTCACCGGGCGCTACCCGGCCGGGGAGCGCACCGCGACCGCCGTCGAGCATCCGCGGTCGCTGTTCACCCTGCTCGGCGAGCGCTACGAGCACCGCGTCGTCGAGACCCAGACGCGACTCTGCCCGGAGCCGCTCTGCCCTTCCGGCCATCGGGGCCCTCTCCGGCAGCAGTTGATCCGCCTCCTGGCGGACGCCTCGGTGGTCTACTCCCACGTAGTCGCGCCCACCGCCCTGCGCTCCCGCCTACCGCCGATCTCGGCCACCTGGACCGATTTTCTGGGGCTCGATCGCGATCCAGACCGAGCGCGCGAGCGGGCTGGCGATCCGGACGCCGTCGCCGACCGTCTCGACCTCCACATCTTCGCCTCCGACCGGGTGCAGGTGTTCGAGGAGTTCCTCGCCCGGCTGGCACCGGACGACGACGGCAGGCCGGGGCTCTACTTCCTGCACGTGATGCTGCCCCACGTACCCTGGGTGTATCTGCCGTCCGGCAAGGAGTACTGGGGCTCGCTCCACTCGTCGGCGCTGGCGCAGGGCGTCGGCCGGGACACCCTCTGGACGACCGAGGCCTGGCTGGTGGCGCAGGGCTATCAACGCCACCTGCTGCAGCTGCGCTTCGTCGATACGTTGCTCGGGCGTCTTCTCGAGCGCCTCGAGGCGGTCGGCCTCGACGACGAGGCGGTACTGGTGGTGACCGCCGACCACGGGCTGAGCTTCCGGCCGGGGCTACCCGGGCGCGAGCCGACACCGGAGACCTTCGCCGACATCATGGCCGTGCCGCTCTTCGTGCGCACGCCGGGCCAGACCGAGGGAGTCGTCGACCGGCGCAACGTCGAGCTCGTCGACGTCTTGCCGACCGTGGCCGAGCTGTTGGAGATGGAGCTTCCCCATGCCGTCGACGGCCGCTCGATGCTGACCGACGGACCGCGGAGACCCTTCAAGGTTCTGATCGACGACGAGAACCGGCGAACCTATCCCCCCGAGGCTCTCGAAGCACGCTTCGCCAGCCTGGAGCGGAAGCTGGAGATCTTCGATCGCGGCCTGTTCGGAATCGGTCCGCGCCCCCAGCTCCTCGACGTGCCGGTGAGCGAGCTGCCGGTGGGCGAACCCGCCGCCCTCCAGGTCCGGCTCGACCAGGCAGAGCAGTATCGCCAGGTCGACCTCGACGGCGACTTCCTGCCGGCGCAGATCTTCGGGCGGGCGCGTTCGCTCGTCGGCGACGAGACGCTCGACGTCGAGCTAGCGCTGGCGGTCAACGGGGTCGTGCGCGCCGTGACGCGAACCTTCGACGAGAACGGCATCCGCTTCGCCGCAATGGTGCCGGAGGAGTCGTTCGTCGAGGGAGCGAACCGCGTCGACGTCTACGTCGTGGAGATCGCCGAGGGCGTGCCCCGCCTTCGCCCCACCGAGCGCCACGAGGCACCGGTCTACTCACTGGCGCACGATGCCACCGGTCGCGTCGTCCGGCTCGAAGCTTCGGACGGCACGACCTGCCGCCTCGACCCGCAAGCGGTCGATGGCGGCTACTACCGCCACGGCACGGGCTTCGTCGGCTGGGCCCGGGACGCCGCCGGCGAGCGGCCCTACGTCGTCGTCATGGCCTTCGCCGACGGCCGGCTGGTGCACACCGTGACGACCGGCGTCGAGCCGCCGAGCGAAGCTCCGGTGGCGGGCCGGCCGGCCTACGCTCGCGCCGGCTTCCGCTTCGTCCTGCCCGCCGCGGTGCTCGACGCCGCCCGGGAGCTGCGGTTGTTCGCTGTCCTCGGCGAGCGCGGCGCCGAGCTTCCGGCTCTCCCGGGCAGCGGTCGGTGTCTCGACTGCGACGCCGGTCGCTAGCCGGTTCCGAGCTACACTCCGAGACTCGGCCCCATGAGTGAGGCGGCGCGCGGTTTCATCCTGCAACCCACCTACCGCATCGAAGCGGGACGACCGGTGGTCCATCTCTTCGGCGTCCTCGAGAGCGGCGGCAGCTTCCTCGTCCGTGACACCCGCTTCGCGCCCCATTTCTGGATCCGCAGCACCGACGCCGAGCGGGCGCTCGAGATCGGGGCCCGTAACCAGCAACCCTCGACCCGGACGACGATGGACGGCGAGGCGCTGGTGAGGGTCGAGTTGCCCCGGCCGTCCGACGCTCCACCGCTGCGCGACCGCCTGCGGGACAAGGGAATCCAGCCCTACGAAGC
>JAWVZD010000386.1:0-3321 GCA_033722395.1 Thermoanaerobaculia bacterium
CTCGACGAGACCGACCTGACCCTGTCCGATCTCAAAGAGGTTTCCGAGGCGTTCTTCCACGTCTTGAGCAACATCTTCCACCGCCGGGTCGACTATCCCGGCTTCGACTTCGAGGAGCGCCGCGGGGCCGAGTCCGCCGCCGCTGCGACCCCCGCCGCCGAGGCGCGGGCGCAGAGCGGCGAGACTCGATCGTCGCCCGCCGAGCCTTGAGCGAGCCAGGCTCTTCCGGACCGTCCGTCTCGGGTCCTTCCCACGGGGGTGCGATCTCCGCCAGCGAACCGGATCGTAGCGAGGCTCGCCGGAGGGCGGTCTTCCAGGTCGTCGTCGCACCGCGCGAGGTCGAGGTGGGGCGGCTGCGCCGCTGGACCGAGAATCTCGTCGACGCTCTCGCACCGGACTCGGGGAGTCTGGTCGTTCGCCTGACCGACGCTGCCGAGGTCCGGCGACTGAACCAGACCTATCGCCAGCGCGACCGTGCGACCGATGTCCTGAGCTTTCCCGGAGAGAGTACGCCCGACGGCGCCCATCTGGGCGACGTGGTGATCGCGGTGCCGGTGGCCGAGAGTCAGGCGTCCGGCGCCGGCATCACGGTCGAACGCGAGCTCAAGCGACTGGTGCTCCACGCAGTCCTGCACTGCCTGGGCTACGATCACGAGACCGACGAGGGGGAGATGGAGGCGCTCGAGCGGCGCCTGCGAGCCGAGTGGATCGGAGAGGACCGGGATGCCGGAGAGTAGCTTCGTCGTCGCGCTCGTATCGGCCGGCCTCGTCTTTCTGCTCGGTCTGACGACGGCAGTCATGTCGGCGCTGCTGGAGCGCAGCGGCACCATCCGCCTGCATCACTGGTCGGAGGAGGCCGGGGGAGCGCTCGAGGTCCTGTCCCGTCGGCGCGGCCGGTTCGAGGTCTACCGCCTGCTGCTCAGCATGATCGCCCGCTTCGCGCTCGTGGGCGTCTTCTGGTTCTGCGGCGTGGCGATCGGATCGTGGTGGATCGGTACCGTCGCGGCGTTCGTCTTGCTGTTGGCCTCGGAGGTGGCGAGTCGCCTGCTGGTCGCCCGCAGCTCGGAGCGCGCCCTACTGCGCCTCACACCGGTGTATGGGGCCATGCTCACCGTTCTCAAGCCTCTGATCGTCGCCCTGCGCCCGCTGTTGCCGGCCGCCACGATGTTTCCCCAGGACGACGAGATCGAGATCGACGAGGCATCCGAGGGGGAGATCGACGCCTACATCTCGGTCGGACAGCGGGAGGGCATCCTCGAGCCGGGCGAGGAGCTGCTCGTCAAAGGAGTGGTCGAGTTCGGGGATACGCTGGTCAAGAGCGCCATGACGCCGCGTATCGACATGGTCGCGGCGCCCCTGTCGAGCAGCGTGGAGGAGCTTCTCGAGCTGTTCGTCAGCTCGGGGCACTCGCGTCTGCCGATCTACCGCGAGTCACCGGACCAGATCGTCGGCGTCCTCCATCTGCGCGACCTCGTCGCGGCCCAGCGACGCGGCGGCTCGGTCGACGTCGAAGCGATCCTCCTGCCGCCGTTCATCGTGCCCGAGACCAAGCCGATCGCCGTCCTCCTGCGGGAGTTCCAGGCCCGTCGGCAGCAGCTCGCGGTGGCGGTCGACGAGTTCGGAGGCACGGCAGGGGTGGCCACCGTGGAGGATCTGCTCGAGGAGATCGTCGGCGACATCGCCGACGAGCACGAGGAGCAGGACGTCGAGAAGGTCCAGCTCGACGAGGGTGTGTGGCAACTGTCGGGCTCGTTCGACGTCGAGGAGCTCGAAGATCTCTTCCCGATCGAGCTCGACGAAACGCCTTACGAGACCGTCGGCGGGCTGGTGTTCACCACCCTGGGACGGCTACCGGAACTGGGTGAAACGGTGCGCCGGCACGGACTCGAGTTCGAGGTCCGAGAGGTCGAAGGTCGGCGCATCCAGAAGGTTCGTGTGCGTCTGCCGAAGACGTCGGAGGCTTGAGCGTGGCTGGTGGTAGCGATCCCTCTCGCCGCTCCGGCATCGTCGCCCTGGCCGGGCGGCCGAACGCCGGCAAGTCGACGCTGATGAACCGGCTGCTGGCGGAGAAGGTGGCGATCGTCTCCGACAAGCCGCAGACGACGCGCCATGTTCTCATCGGCATCCTGACCGAAGAGCGCGGTCAGATCGTCTTCCACGACACGCCCGGCATGCACAAGCCGCTCCATCGGCTGAATCGGCAGATGGTGCGGAGCGCACGCGAGGCGCTCGGAGGGGCGGACGTGGCCTGTCTGGTGGTCGACGCTTCGACCTCGTTCGGTGCGGGAGAGCGCTACATGCTCGATCTGTTCTCCGGCATCGACCGACCGAAGGTGCTGGTCTTGAACAAGATCGACCGAATGGACAAGCGGCGTCTGTTGCCGATCATCGAGCGCTACAGCGAAGCGGTCGCCTTCGACGAGATCATCCCCGCGAGTGCGCTCACCGGTGACGGGACGGAGCGCGTGGTGGAGAGCCTCTTCCGCCTGCTGCCCGAGGGCGAGCCGCTCTACGACCCCGAGCTCCTGACGCTGCATCCGGAGCGCTTCCTGGCGGCGGAGCGCATCCGCGAGAAGGTCCTCGAACACACCGAGGACGAGCTGCCGTTCACCACTGCGGTGATCATCGACCGCTGGGAGGAGGACGACGACAGCGATCTCGTCCGCATCTTCGCCACCATCCTGGTCGAGCGGGTGGGGCAGAAGAAGATCGTCATCGGCCGCGGTGGGAGCAACGTCAAGGCGATCGGCACCGCGGCGCGTCTCGATCTCGAGGAGTTCCTCGGCCGACGGGTCTACCTGGAGCTGTGGGTGCGGATCGAGCCGGAGTGGCGTGAGCAGCGCCGCGTTCTCGCCGAGCTGGACAAGGAGCACCTGGGGGCGCCGCCCGCTTGAGATCGGCTCGTACGACCGCTCGACTAAGTGGCGCAGGGACAAGCGTTTAGCCTGTTCGGGGCGGTCCCCGGGAGGCCGTGCTGTGCTACCATCCCATCTCCATGACGCAGTCGATCACGGGACGACGGACCGAGCTTCTCGGTAGCCGGCTGAGGCGCTTCGCGCGCCGGGGCGGCAGGAGTCACGTCTCCAAGCTACTGGAGCGCAGCCGCCCGGAGGACGTGGCGCTGGTATTCGGCGACCTCACCCCGGAGGAGCAGCAGTTCGTCTTCGGTGTCCTGCTGAAGGACTTTCCCGAGAGCAGCGGCGAGTTCCTGACCGAGCTCGACCCGAGCGACCGCCGACGCCTGCTCGAAGGGCGGGCGGAAGACCAGATCGCCACCATGCTGGAGAAGATGTCGGTCGACGACGCCGTCGAGGTGGTCGA
>JAWVZD010000387.1:0-3320 GCA_033722395.1 Thermoanaerobaculia bacterium
ACTTTGGAGTGGTAGGAGGTGATGCCACCCGGCGCGGAATCGGAGTCGGCCTCCAGGGCCAGCCGCTGAATCGGCGGCTGGCGTACCACAGTTCCGGAGCGCTCATCGGCGCCCCGGGCGGAGACCCTTCGAGAGTGCCGCGGGTGGAGCCGTGCTCGGCCAGACGCTCGGCCACTACCGCATCTTCGTAGCGAACAGCGGAGCCCGACTCCCGGTGAGGTGACCTCGCGCCGGGGCGGGCGGGCGCCCCTCCGCGCGGGTGGCGCGCGGAGCGGGTCTCCGTGACAAGTTGCAGCGGAGACCATGCACGAGGCGAGCATCGTCGAAGCTCTGTTGGATCGCGTCGAGGGCGAGGCCCGGGCGCAGGGCGCCTCCGCCGTTCATCGGGTGCACGTCCGGCTCGGTGAGTTGTGCGGGGTCGAGCACGATCTGTTGCGCTCGGCCTACGAGATGCTGCGGGAGCGGGGTGTCTGCGCCGGCGCCGAGCTCGAGATCGCAGCGATCGAAGCGCGCTGGGTCTGTCCCGGATGCGAGCAGGTGATCGGTCGCGGACGGGCTCTGCGCTGCGACGACTGTGGTCTGCCGGCGCGCCTCGAGTCGGGCGACGAGATTCTCCTCGAACGCATCGAGATGGAAGTGGGGGTCAACTGATGTGCGGCACCTGTGGCTGCGGCGACACCGATCTGGTTCCGGTGGAGATCCAGGAGAGCCTGCTGGCGGCGAACGATCACGCCGCGGCCCACAACCGCGAGCACTTCGCCGCCGCCGACCTGACGACGATCAATCTGATGGGATCGCCGGGCTCGGGCAAGACGGCTCTGCTCGAGGCGACGGCCGTCGAGCTCGGCGGACGGCTACGCCTGGCGGCGGTGAGCGGCGACCTGGCCACGGCGCGGGACGCCGATCGTCTCGAGGCGGCCGGCATCCCGGCGCGTTCGATCACCACCGGCTCGGCCTGCCATCTGGATGCGGAGCTGGTCCATCGGACCCTTCACGGATGGAGCCACGAGGGGTGGAGCATCGACGAGACCGATCTGCTCTTCGTCGAGAACGTCGGCAACCTGGTCTGCCCGGCGATCTACGATCTCGGCCAGCAGGCCAACGTAGTGGCCCTGTCGGTGACCGAAGGCGAGGACAAGCCGCTCAAGTACCCGGTGATGTTCCACCACGCCGATCTGGTGCTGATCACCAAGATCGACCTGGCGCCGCATCTGCCGGGATTCGATTTCGGCGCCCTGGAGGCGGCGCTGGCCGAGGTCATGCCCGAGCCAAGGGCGATCCGCACCTCGGCGGTGAGCGGAGAGGGGATCGATCGGTGGATCGACTGGCTCGAGTCTCGTCGCGGACCGCAACGCCGGACGACGGCGGCGGTCGAGGTGGCCCGGCTGGGACGTTGATCGGCTGAGGAGAGATGACACTGGTGCCCGCCGATCTGGCCCTTTTCTCGACGGCCGCCGTGCTCGGCGTGGTCCACACCCTCCTGGGACCCGATCACTACGTGCCGTTCGTGGCGATGAGCCGGGCGCGCGGCTGGTCGCTGGGCCGCACGGTCTGCGTCACGGCGGCCTGCGGTCTGGGGCACATCGCCGGCTCGGTGGCGCTGGGCGCCGTCGGCATCGCCACCGGCTGGGCGATCGCCGGGCTCGAGGGCATCGAGGCGACGCGCGGTTCGGTCGCCGGATGGCTGCTCCTCGGCTTCGGGCTGGCCTACCTCGCCTGGGGGCTGCGACGGGCGGTACGGAACCGGCCGCACAGCCACTGGCACGGTCACGCCGACGGCACCGTGCATCTGCATCGCCACGTCCATGCCGCCGACCATGCGCACGTGCATACCGGCGTCGAGACCGCGTCGCCGCCGGACGGACTCGTGGGCAAATCCCCGCCCGAGCGCTCGGTCACGCCCTGGGTGCTGTTCGTCATCTTCGTTTTCGGGCCGTGCGAGCCGCTGATCCCGCTGCTCATGTATCCGGCCGCCACCGCCGGCTGGCAGAGCGTCGCGTTGGTGACGGCAGTGTTCGCCGCGAGCACCTTGGTGGTGATGCTCGGTGCCGTGGTGGTGCTGCGCTTCGGCCTGGTGCGGCTCGCCTCGCACGCCGTCGCCTCCGGGCTGGAGCGCTACGCCGACGCCTTGGCCGGGGCGGCGGTGACTCTGTGCGGCGTAGCGGTCACATTGGGGTTGTGACGGGAGTCTGACGGGAGTCGGACTGGGGGGCCTCCGGCCCAATCGTCGCTCGACTGCCGCTTCGCCGCTTCGGGGTGGGATAAGCTGCGCCCGCGTTCCCGAAGCTCCCGCTCCGTCCGCCCGGCGGATCCGGCGGCGGAGTCCGACGAGTCCGACCGATGCAGGCTAGACGAGCGGCGCTGGCGTTTCTCTCGGTGGCGTCGCCGGGCGTGGTGCTGGCCTTCTGGCTCGGCGGTGGTCCGGGGGAGCTCCTGTTCGCGCTCGTCGCGGCGGTCTTTCCGATCGCCCTCGTCGTCCTGGCTGTCGGGGAGCGCGGCGCGGGTCGGCTGGTGGGTCCTCTACTGGTCCTGAGCCTCATCCTCCTCGGCTCCCTGGTGGCGATCTGGCTGCTGCGCGGTCGGCTCGACGAGCTGCCGTGGATCGGTGGGTTGCCGCTGGCGGCGGCGATCCAACTCTACGGCCTCTGGTTCGTGCCCCTCCTGCTGGTGGCTCTCGCCTACGCTCTGAACTTCGACACGGCCGGCCTGAGCGACGTCGCGCTCGAGCGCCTGCACCGGCGCACGGAGTCGGTGGAAAGCGGGTCCCGCGATAGTCGCCCGTCCGAAGGCACGCCGGTCGAGGACGTACGGGCAGCTTCCGATCCCCCCCGCCCGGAGAGGTGACGGTGCCGATCGTTGCCCGCCCGGCGCTCGTCGTCACCACGCTGCTCTACTTCGCCGTCGTCGTGGCGATCGGCGTCTGGGCGAGCCGCCGCACCCGCACCTCGCGAGACTTCTTCATCGCCGGTCAGAGCCTCGGCCTGCTGGTCACCGGCCTGGCGACCATGTCCGCCGCCTTCAGCGGCTTCGTCTTCCTCGGCGGTCCGGGCCTGACCTACGAGATCGGACTGGCCTCGCTCTTCATCGTCGTGCCGGTCGGCCTGACACCGGGCCTCCTCTGCTGGGTGGTGGCCAAGCGGCTGCGCCTGCTGGCCGAGGTTCGAGACGTCCTGACGATCCCGGATGCCATTCTCTGCCGCTATCGCAGTCGGACCGCCTCGGGCCTGGCCGCCGTAGCGGTGATTGTGGGGACGATCGGCTATCTCGGAGCGCAGATTCTGGCGATGGGGATCCTCATCGAGTCGATCTTCGGCACCCGG
>JAWVZD010000388.1:0-3314 GCA_033722395.1 Thermoanaerobaculia bacterium
CCGTGACCGACGATACAAACGCCCATGACGCCGAGCAACGGCGCCCCGCCGGTTTCGGCGTAGTCGGTACGGCGGGCGAGGTTGCGAAAGGCGCCACGCGCCAGCAGGTAGCCGGCGCGGCTCAGGATCGTTCGCTCGAGCTCTTCGCGCAGCATGCTCGACACCAGCTCGGCGATCGACTCCGACGCCTTGAGGATCGCGTTGCCGATGAACCCGTCGCAGACGATTACATCGGCGCTACCGTCGAACACCGCACGCCCCTCGACGTTGCCGATGAAATTGAGCCCCGTGCGCTCCAGGATACGGAAGACCTCGCGCGTCAGGTCCGTTCCTTTCTCCTCCTCCTCGCCGTACGACATCAGACCGACCCGCGGTGCCGCCGTGCCCAGGATCTCCTGGGCGTAAAAATGCCCCATGACGGCGAACTCGCGCAGCTGCGACGAGTTCGAGCCGATGTTGGCGCCGACGTCGAGCAGGACCGTCCGGCGGCCGGAGCGATTCGGCACCACCGCCGCCAGGGCGGGTCGATCGACGCCGGAGATCGTCCCGATGACCATCTTGGCGCAGGCCATCGTCGCGCCGGTGTTACCGGCGCTCACCAACGCCTGGGCGCGCCCGTCCCGCACCAGCTCGGCGCAGATCCGGATCGACGAGCGACGCTTGCGCCGGATCGGCGTCACCGCCGCTTCGTCCATCCCCACGACCTCTTCCGCCTCGACGATCTCGACCCGCTCCGATCCACCGCCGTGACGGCTCAGCTCCGTCTCCACGGCAGCCAGATCCCCGACCAGAAGGAGGCGTACGCCCGACTCGCCGAGTGCCGCCAGGGCACCCTCGACGATCGCACCCGGCGCGTGGTCTCCGCCCATGGCATCGACAGCGATATGCAAGAGTGGACTCTCCTCGTCCGGTCGGGAAGGACCCGGAGATGTTAGCAAACGACCGCGCTGGGGCGGCTGTCGCAGGCGAGCTTCAGATGGTGTCCTCGGCCTCCACGACCTCTCGGCCGCGATACTGACCGCAGGACGGGCAGGCGCGGTGCGGGATCTTGGTTTCGCCGCAGTTCGGACACTCCGACATCGCCGGGCGATCCAGCGCGTCGTGGCTGCGACGGCGATTCCGCCGCGCCTTCGAATGACGTCGTTTGGGATTGGCCATGATTCGTTTTCCTCTGGTTGGAAACCTTTAGTTTAGTCCAGCTCGCGACGAAATTTCATCAGCTCGCCCCAGCGCGGATCGACCTCGCCGGTGTCACAGCCGCAGTCGACCTCGTTGCGATCGACGCCGCAGGACGGACAGAGCCCCTTACAGTCCTCGCGGCAGACGACTCGCATCGGCACCTCCAGCTCCAGCTGCTCGAGCAGTAGGGCGTCGAGGTCGACGACCTCGTCCGCCAGGTGCACCACCCCGAGATCCTCTTCCTCGAGCTCGACCTCCCCGGGCGCCACGTCGTCCTCGTCGACCAGCAGGAGCAACTCCAACTCGGTCTCCACCGGCACCTCGACCGGCTCCAAGCAACGCCTACACTCGACCGTCTGGTCGTAGGAGACCGACCCGGTGAGTAGGAAGCCCGGCTCCACGTAGCGGATCTCCCCCTGCCAGGTGATCTCACCCAGCTCGATCACGTCGGATTCCTCCAACTGCGCCGCGGGTAGGGTGCGGACCTCGCTCCAGCGGAAGGGCTTCAGGCGGACCTGCTCGAGCTCGACTCGCATACGAGCGACCCCCCTCGAGGCCTGACGACAGGCTATTGGAAGGGCCCCGAGGTGTCAATTCTCGCCCAAGCGGGAGACGCTCCACAACCGCGCGTGGACGGCGACCGGCGACGGACTGACCAGCACGGTGAGGCGATCGAAGCCGGCCAGGCGCGCCAGCAGACTCTCGGCCACCCGCCAGCGGCCGGCCTCGCGGCGGCCGACGATCGGCACCGCCTCGAGCGCTTCGACGACCTGCTCTGTCAGGCGATCGGCCGAGCGCAGCTCGATCCAGAGAGCGAGCTCGAGCGGTAGCTGCGGTTCGAGGGCGTCGACGAAACGGCCCAGGTCGTCACCGCGCTCGAGGGAGCTTCGATCGAGAGCGCGGACCTGCCAGTGGCTCGATTGGCGGGTCCGCACCCCGACGCCGATCGTCTCCGCGACTCTCTCGCCGGGCAGGGAGAAGCCCTCGGAACCGCGGTGGACCGCCACCGCACCCGGCAGCCCGCCGAGCGACTCCAGACCGGGGATCAGGGCGAAGGCGCGCCAGTGACGTGCCGCACCGAAGCCGGCGGTCCCCGGCCGGGCCGTCTCCGTCGACTCCGGCTGCGACTCCGTACCTTCCAGTCTCACCAACGGCAGCGGGCCGCGGCGCGCCGCAAGAGCGCCGAGCGCTTCGACACGGGCCGGGTCTCCGCTCGTCAGCTCGAGGTCGCCCCGACGCCGCACGAGCCGGTAGTCGCCCGCCGGGAGACGGCCGCTGCGCCGGTCGAGCCGCAAGCCCGCCAGACAAGCCTCTCCCACGCCGGGCTGCGGCAACCGCCGAGCGCCTTCCGGCTCGCCACCCGGCATCGTGCCGCCGCCGGCGGTGAGCAACCAGGTCCCGCTTCTCCAACGGACCTCGACCTCGCGTCCCCCGACCTCCGCTGTCCCACCAGCCAGCAGCGGATTCCCCGCCAGACGCCCGGCCCAGCGCGACAAGAGTCCGACCAACGGATAGACCTCGGCGGCGGCGACCAGCGCCATTCCGGCGTCGTCAGTCGCGATCGCGAGCTCGGTCGAGGGCGGCAGCCGCAGCCCACCGAAGGCCGGCAGTCGCGGTAGGTCGGGGGTGCCGCGCAAGCGGCCCAGGTCGTCGATCAGACCGTCCAACGAACCGATCGAGCCCTCCAGCCGTGCCACGTTCTGATGTGGATGCGGCAGCCAGAGCCGGTACGGTAGATCGCCGTCGAGGAACACCCGGCTGGCCAGCGAGCCGGTGTCGGGCCGCCCGGGCCGCTCGGCGGCGGCGTACCAGTAGATCCAGTGCGCCAGCGCGAGGATCAGCACCGCGATCGCGAGCAGCGGCAGAAGGCGCGACCGCGGCATCGCTCAGTCGATCCGAGAGGGGGAGGCCTGTCCCGCCTCCCCCAGCCCGGTCTCGGCGAGGCGTACCGCCACCGACTCGACCGCAGGGTCGGCGTCCGAGACCCCGAGATCGGCCAGATCGGATCCGACCGACGCCAGCAGCCGGCCGAGCACGGGCCGATCGTCCCCGGCCTCGAGCGGTGGTGCGGCTCGGAAGGGCTGCGGGCGGTCACGTCCGACTCGGGTCAGGATCTCGGCATAGGCGGCCGCGAC
>JAWVZD010000389.1:0-3312 GCA_033722395.1 Thermoanaerobaculia bacterium
ATCCCGCAGCCCGCGCCCGCGCCGACTCTCAGCGTGTCGGACGAGGAGCGTTCGGACTGCCGCCGGTGGCTGCGGGATCGCGGTTGGGACGGCGAGCCCCTGGTCGTCTTCCAGACCACGACGCGGCGCGCCGGCAAGGGGGTCTGGCCGCGCGAGCGTTGGGTCGCCGTGGTGCGAGGGGTGCTCGAGGCGAAGCCGGAAGGCCGGGCGGTTCTGACCGGTGCCCCGAGCGAGCGCGACCAGACCGCCGCACTGGCGCGCGCGGCGGGAGATGCGCGAGCCTGGGACCTAGCCGGCGAGATGAACTTGCGGCGGCTGTTCGCTCTCCTCCTCGAAGCCCACTCGCTGCTCTCCATGGACAGCGCCCCGGCTCACGCCGCCGCGGCGCTCGGCTGTCCGGTCGTCGTGGTCTGCGGCCGCGCCGACCCGCGCCGCAACCGCCCGGTGGCGCGGTCGAGCCCGGTCGAGGTGATCACCGCCTGGCGCGACGAGAGCGAGTGGCCGGACGATCCACATGCTTTCTACGCCGAGCACGAGATCGAATCGATCGAGGCGGAGGCTGTGCTCGCGGCCTGGCGGGCGATGCTCGGGAAATCTGTCGCACCCGCGAGGCTCCCTTAGGACGACAGCGCGGCGATCAACTGGTCGAGCAGCGCCCGAATCTCCAGCTGGTCGTCGCAATCGAGGATCCAGTCGTTCGCGTCGGCCGTCAGGCCACAGCCGTCGACATGGCGCCTCAAATCGCCGAGCTGCTCTAGCGCGCCGTCGCCAGGTGGGTGCGGAAGCTCCTTCGCTCGGTCATGGTGCCTCCTCACGTCTCCGTGGTCCTTAGTCGTTGACCAGAGTCACGGTCTGGGAGTAGCCGCCGGTGCAGGGCACGCCGACGTCGCACTCGTCGAAGTACTCCCAGGAGATCGTTAGCACCACCTCGGCGCCGATGCCGAACGGCTCCAAGCGCTGGTGGAGGTCGTCGCGGTCGAACTTGGCGACGAGCTCCTGGTTGCCGTCGCCGTCGTCGTCGCCGCTCGTGAGCTGAACCGGCAGGAGCGCCGCGCCGGGGTCGCCTTCGACCGTGAGCTCGATGCTCGCCTGGACGATGTCGCCGATGTCGTCGCCGGCGGCCTCGATCGAGGCGGTGGCGAAGTTGCCGTTGGCGCCGAGGTTGAAAGCCCGCGGGCCGAGGTCGACGCTGGTCACACCGCCCAAGACGGCCTCGGGGCCGGGATCGCCGGTCGTCGGGTCGTACTCGGGCAGGAACAGGACCGACTGGCCGTCTGTCGAGAGACCCACGAGGCTGCCCAGCACGACCTGGGAGAGGTCGGTCGACACCAGGGTGGTGGTCTCGAGGAACAGGGCGCTGGTCGAGGCCCACTCGAAGAGACCGGGCCCGATCTCGGCCACCCCGACCTCGTCGATGCCGGCGGCCGCGGCGAGCGGGCTCTCGACGAGTACCGTGGCGGGGTCGTCGAGGGTGATCGAGGGTGCGATGCCGACCGGGAAGCGCTTGCCGCCGAGCGAGACGATCGACTCGCCTTTGATGTCGCCGATCATCTGGAAGCTGGAGAACGGCGGGAAGCCGGGCGTCTCGCCGATCGCCCGCCGTCCGGGAAAGACCGAGCGCACCTCGCTGCCGGAGACGGCGCCGACCTCGAACCAGTTCTTGGGGTTCGGGTTCCAGTCTTTGGGGCTCGGAATCCAGTCTTGGGGGTCTGGGGTCCAGTCGGCGGTCGGGGCGACCCAGTTGTCGGTCGGGGCCTCCCAGGTCGCCGGCACCACGTTCCAGTCGTCGTCGACCTCGAGCAGCGTCAGGTCGTCGACGGGGAGAAGCGTCCCCGAGGATCCCCAGATGGCGATGAGGGGATCGCCGGTCGCGACCAGGGGCTCGTCGCTCCACTCCTCGGGGCTCTGGTACCAGTCGAAGCCGAAGGCCGGCGTGTCGTAGCCGACGAAGCCGACGCAGCCGCCCTCGGTGCCGACGGCGAGCAGCGGATCCGGCTCGACGCCGGCGGGCTCGGAGACCTCGCGCACCGTCTCCACCATCGCGGTGGCCTCACCGCAGGCGTCGACGTCCCAGACCGGGCCGTGGACGATCACCTCGCTCGGGAAGAGCGTGCCCGAGGAGCCCCAGATGCCGCGCAACTCGACGATCTCGAGGGTGTCGAGCAGCACCAGGACACTTTCGGGCTTGACGATCGAGGAGATCTCGACGTCGACCAGGGTGCCGCTCGAGCCCCAGATGCCGGTGCCGTCGATCGCCACGTCGCTCCCCACCCGGTCGCCGATGTCGAAGCCGAAGGCCGGCGTGTCGTAGCCGTAGCGAGCGAGGAGCGTCTCGTTGCCCTCGTCGTCGGTCGAAGCGACCACGAACCAGTGGAGAAAGCCGGGAAAGTCGGGATCGGCCGCCGCCGCGACGTGGGTGAAGCGGTCGGCGGCGCCGAGCGGGGCGGCGAGGAGCGCCACCAGAGCCATGAGCGTGAGAGCCGAGTAGATCTTCGGAGATGGAATCCTCATCGTAGGTGCCTCCTTGCGGCGCGGCCGCATCGTTTTGAATCGTGTGGCCGGGTAGAGGAGCAAGGCCGGTGCCACCCTCCGAGCCGCGACAGCGACGACCGGAGGTGCCAGGTATCCTCTTTCGTTTCCAGTGCTTACGAGGAGATGAGGGTCAATTCGGCCAGATCCATGCCGTCCCGGTATTGGGACCGCGCCGGATCGTTCGAGCCGACCTGCGGGTCCCGAGGAGCTAGCTTCCGAAGACGTCGCCGGACGGATCCCGACCCCGGGACGCCGGTCTCGGCAGCGAGACGGGAGAGCGTGTCGTCGTCGGCTGGCTCTCGGTCGGCTGCCGAGATCTGCCGCTGACTAGGCGATCTCGACGCCCAGCTCTTTGATCCGCCGGTAGAGGGTCGAGCGCCCGATGCCCAGGCGTCGGGCCGCGGACTCGACGTCGCCTCCCGCCTCGACGAGCGCCTCGCTGATGGCGGCGCGCTCGGCGATCTCGAGACGCTCCTTGAGCGTCCCGGTAGAGGGCTCAGCGGCGGCCTCGGAGATCTCCGAGCGCAGATGCGAGCGCTCGAGGAGATCGCCCTCCTCCAGGAAGAGCGCCGCGCGCGTCATCTCGCGCTCGAGCTCGCGAATGTTGCCGGGCCAGGGATAGGAGAGGAGGCGAGCCGGGTCATAGCCATCGACTCGTTTCCAGGCTTCCCGTCTGCACGTGGTGCGCGACTGGTTCGCCTTGATCGCCGGCAGCCCCAGATCGGGCAGTGCGACCCATTCTCTCCAGCCCTGCGCAACGGCTTCGGGTACTCGGCGACC
>JAWVZD010000390.1:0-3294 GCA_033722395.1 Thermoanaerobaculia bacterium
CGATCTCCGAAGTGCTGGCGGCGGCCACGCGCTCGGCCACCTCCGAGGAGACCTCGTAACAGCAGGCACCGATGGCGGGACCGATCCAGGCGCTCAGTCGACCCGCATTCGGCAGGCGTTCGAGGGTCCGGGCGATCACGTCCGCCACCAGGCCGCGCCAGCCGGCGTGGATGGCGGCGATGGCGTCGGGCCCGGCGAGGAGCACGGGCACACAGTCGGCGGTCGCGACGGCCAGGGCGAGATCGCTCGCGCGCGAGACCAGGGCGTCGCCCTCTCCGGCGACTCCGGGCGTTGCCTCCACCACGCGATCGGAGTGCACCTGGACGAGTCGAGAGACGGCATCGGGGGGCGGATCGAGCAGCTGCGCGAGTTCGCCCGGCTCGACCTCGGCCGCGGCGCGACCGAGAAAACGGATCTCCACACCGTCGGTGAGCTCGGTCCATTCCCAGGTCGGGCGGCGATCGGTGCCGGTGCGGTCCGTGTGGCGCTCGGGGGAGTCGGTCATCGCGGGCTCTTACGGCTGAACGCGCTCCCGGCTGGGGAGGCAGAAGGTTCCTTCGCGGCTGGGTTAGACTATATCGATCGGCGGCAGCTACCTCGATCGGGCAGGCGTGGCTCCTCGCGCTCACGACTCCCACGAAGATCTTGATTCGATTCTTCGACGTCTCGTTGCGCTACCCGAGCGGTCAACTCGCTCTGGACGGCGTCGACTTCCACATCCGGCCCGGGGAGTTCGCTCTACTGCGTGGCTCGAGCGGCGCCGGCAAGACTTCTCTCTTGCGGCTGATCTTCCGCGAGGAGCTGTCGAGCGAGGGGCGCATCCTGGTCAATGGGCGCAACGTTTCGTCGTTGCCACGCGGCAAGATCCCCTATTTGCGGCGCACCATCGGTGTGGTCTTCCAGGACTTCCGACTGATCGGTCGGAAGACCGTTCTGGAGAACGTCACTTACCTGCCCCGGATCCTCGGCCTCGGTCCGGCGCGGCAGCGAGAGCTCGGAGCGAAGGCGCTCGGGCGGGTCGGCCTGGCCGACCGGATGGCGTCGTATCCGGACGAGCTCTCGGGCGGTGAAAAGCAGCGTGTCGCCGTGGCCCGGGCGATCGTCAACCGGCCGGAGATCCTACTGGCGGACGAGCCCACCGGCAATCTCGATCCGGAGCTCTCACAGGAGATCTTCCAGCTCTTCCGCGATATCCATCGCCGGGGCACGACGGTTCTGGTGGCGACGCACGACCCGGCCCTCACCCCGCCGGTGGATCATCACATCCTGGAGCTCGACCGGGGGCGCCTGGTCCTCGATCGGTACCCGGCGCGGGGCGGGAGCCGCGCCAGTCGATCCGGGGCCGAGACGAATAGACCGTTCTGGCGAGACAGCGCGGCGGGGGCGCCGGACGGATCGTCGTGAGCTTCTGGCGAGCCATCCTCTATTTCCTCGACGAGGCACTCTCCGGACTCGCCCGGGCCTGGAAGTCGAGCCTGCTGGCGGTGCTGACGATCGCGGTCAGCCTCTTCGTGCTCGGGGCCTTCCTGATCGTCGGGCGAAATACCGGCGAGGCGCTCGAGACCTGGCGCAGCCAGGCGCGCGTGATCGTCTATCTCGAGCCGGGAACGGACGAGACCCGGAAGAGGGAGCTGCGCCGGGAGATCGAGGGCGAGAGCTGGGTGATCGCGGTGCGATCCGTCTCCGAGGACGAGGCGCGGCGCCGCTTTCGCGACGCCTTTCCGAGCTTGGCGGAGCTGATGGAGGGGTGGCGTGAAAGCCCTCTGCCACCGTCGCTCGAGGTGTCGGTCGAGCCGGCGGCTCCGGCCGACGGGGTCGATCGCTGGGTGGCGGAGCTGGCCGAGCGACCGGAGGTCGAGCTGGTCGACGACGACCGCGACTGGCTGCTCGAGTTGGAGAGTATGGCGGCCGCCGTCGGTGCGGTCGGTTGGGGGATGTCGGTGGTGCTGTTGACGGCCGCCGCTTTCACCATCGGCAGTGTGATTCGGCTCGCCGCCTCGATGTACCGCGACGAGATCGCCATCATGCGCATGGTCGGCGCGACCGAGTTCCTGATCCGCGGACCGTTCTATGCCGAAGGGCTGCTCCAGGGTGCCGTCGGAGCGGTGGTGGCGACGGCCTGGCTTTGGTTGCTCCACCTGGCCCTGGTCGGGAGGAGCGTCGTCGAGGGCGTCGTCGTGGAGCTCCTGCTGGAGCGGTTCCTGTCGCCCGGCCAGGTGATCCTGCTGGTGGCGGTCGGTGCCCTCGCCGGTACCGTGGGCGCCGTCGTATCGCTCAGAGGCGAGGCGTTGGCGCCGCGCGACGACTGATCGGGGTACTCGGGCGCGAGCACGAAAAACGAAACGCCCCGGCCGATCGCGGCCGGGGCGCCGGAGGCTCGTCGTCGGCTGCGATTACCGTAGCGGTGGGGTCTCGCCCTCGAGCTCCTTGAGCTTGCGCTCGAGCTCCTCCTCCTCCCGCTTCAAGCGCTCGATCTCGGCCTGCTCGGCCTCGACCTCGACGTTGTGCTCGGCGATCTCCTTGTTCTCTCGCACCCGCGTCACCGCGGCGCTGTCACCGGCTCGAGTGTACGCGGTGATGGCGAGATCGAACTTCTTCTGCTTCTCGTAGACCAGCCCGAGCTGCTTCCAGATGCGGACCGTGTCGTCGTTCGACGAGGTGCGGTTCTGCGCCGCCTGCAGGGCGCGCTCGGCTTGGGAGTAGTTGCCCGCCACCGTCTGTGCCTGGCCGATGTAGAAATACGGTAGCCAGTCGTTCGGGTTCTTCTGCGAAGCCCGCTCGAAGGTCGAGACGGCGTCGCTGAAGTTCCGTGCCCCGAGCTGGGCTCCACCGAGCAGCATCAGGTTGTCGTAGGTGCTCTGGCTCGCCACCAGACGGGAGGCCGCCGAGACCGCCTTGCGATAGGCCGTCTCCTTGGCGTCACCGCGCTGCTCGCGCGCGTAGCGCACGAGTGCATCGGCGTAGGCCTTCTGCTTCTTCGGATCGTTCGAGTCGAGGCTGGCCGCCTTCTCGAGCGCCGCCACCGCGCGAGCGGTGTCGCCGTTGTTGAACAGCATGCTGCCGTACTGGTACTGCAAGCTGGCGCTGTTCGGGTTGAGTGCTACGGCACGTCCGATCTCCTGCACGGCGCGGGAGGTCTGACCGGTCTTGTCGAGGGAGACGGCCAAGAGCTGGTGGAGCGCCGCCTGTTGCGCCTTCGGCAGCGAGGCGGCGTTGATCGAGCCCAGCAGCTCGGCGGCGTCGCGGTAGCGTCCGGTCTGGACGTAGGCTTGGCCCAGAATGAGCTGCACCGCG
>JAWVZD010000391.1:0-3293 GCA_033722395.1 Thermoanaerobaculia bacterium
CCGCGCCGCCGAGCTGGTCGGACGCTATCTGAGCGAGCTCGAGATGGCGGAGGACGAGGGGGACGAGGGAGATCGGCCGGCGACCTCAGAGGGCGGTGACGCGTAGCACCTCTTCGATCGTGGTCACACCTTCCGCCAGCTTGTGGAGCGCGCCCTGTCGCAAGGTGCGCATGCCGTTCTTCACCGCCTCGCGTTTGATGCGCGGCGTGTCGACCCCCTCGATGACGAGCTGGCGGATCGAGTCGTCGACGTTGAGGATCTCGAAGATACCGGTGCGGCCGCGGTAGCCGGTCTCGCGGCAGTCGAAGCAGCCTTCGCCCTGCTTGACCCGCACCTGCTTGCCGGCCGGCACCGCCAGGCGCAGGGTCTGCGTCTCGGTCTCGCTCAGATGGCGCTCGGTGACGCACTTCGGGCAGATCGTTCTGACCAGTCGCTGCGCCATCGAGCCGATCAGCGTCGAGGTGATCAGGAAGTCCTGGATCCCGAGGTCTTTGAGCCGGCTGATCGAGGAGGAGGCGTCGTTGGTGTGGAGGGTCGAGAAGACGAGGTGCCCCGTCAGGGCCGCCTGGATGGCGTACTGGGCCGTCTCCGCGTCACGGATCTCACCGACCATGATGACGTCGGGATCCTGCCGCAGGATGTGGCGCAGCGCGTTGGCGAAGGTGATGCCGATCTTCGGCTGCACCGCCGTCTGGTTGAAGTCCTCGTAGACCATCTCGATCGGGTCTTCGATGGTGGTGATGTTCTGCTCGCGGTTGGCGATCTGCCGGAGCGCCGAGTAGAGCGTCGTGGTCTTTCCCGAGCCGGTCGGTCCGGTCACCAGGATGACGCCGTGCGGGCGGTTGATGAAGTCGTTGAACAGCTCGAGCTCGCCGTGGTCGAAGCCGAGGCCGTCGAGATCCTGGATCAGCACGTCCGGATCGAAGATCCGCACCACGACCTTCTCGCCGAAGGCGACCGGCAGGGTGGAGATCCGGAGCTCGATCTCGCGACCGCCGCGCAGCGTCTTGACGCGGCCGTCCTGCGGCCGTCGCTTCTCGGCGATGTCGAGCCGCGACATCGTCTTGATGCGGCTCACGATGGCGTTGTGGACCACCTTCGGCATCGTCTGGATGTCGTGCAGAACCCCGTCGATGCGGAAGCGGATGAGGCTGAACTCGCGCTTCGGCTCGACGTGGATGTCGCTCGCCCGGGTGTCGTAGGCGTGCTGCAGCATGAACTCGACGGCGTTGACGATGTGCTGGTCGCTCGACTCGATCTCGGACTCGCTCTTCATGCGCACGAGCTGCTCGAGATTGCCCAGGTCGATGCCGCTGGCGAGATCCTTCTCGGCCCGCTTGACCGAGTGTCGCAGGCCGTAGAACTCGTTGATCGCCTTCAAGATGTCGGGCTCCGAGGCGACCACTACCTCGAGCTCGCGCTCCGCTAGACGGCGGAACGAGTCGATCCCCTCGATGTCGAACGGGTTGGCGCAGGCGACCCGCAGCTTGCCGTCGACCATCTCGAGCGGGATCATCCGGTGGCGGCGCGCGAACGGCCGCGACATGCCGGACTCGATCAGGTCGGCGTTGAGATTGAGCGTATCGATGCGGACGTACTCGAGACCGGCATCGGCGGCGATCGCCCGGGCCACGTCGATCTCGTTGACGGTAGCCCCGCCGTCGTCGGCGCGCGTGAAGCGCATGTTCTCGACCAGCTCGTAAGCGACGGCGCGCTGCTGGTAGGCGCGCGGGTTGCGGACCCGCTGCGGCAGCATCTGCCCCTCGCGACGGAGCTCCGCCGCCTGCTCGCCCGACAGCACGCCCTGGCGCTCCAGGATGTCGGCCACCAGTTTGGGAGACAAGTTCATAGCGGTCAGTGAGTTGCGCCGCACACGATCGCGATCCGAGCGGAAGAAGTCTATCGGAAATCGGCCGTTTCCGGCGGTGATGCCGGTCGCCCTACCGCGGAGCGATATGATCCGCGCGCTCGCTCCGGGAGCCGCCGATGCAGGTTTCGTTCATCGCCATCGTCACCGTGGCCGGCGTCGCGCTGGCCTTCTCCGGCCTGGACGTCCTGCGCAAGGTGCTCGGAAGCCACGTTCGGCCTCTGCCACTCCTCGTCCTGCTGACGGCCGGTTCCCTACCGCTCTGGTTGGTTCTGGCGATCCGCGAAGGGGACTGGAACTTGGGGGCGGGCTATTTGGCGCCGGCGCTGGCTTCGATCGCTCTGAACGTGGTCGCCAACCTGGCTTTCCTGCAGGCGGTGCGAGTCTCGCCTCTGTCCCTCACCATTCCGTACCTCTCGCTCACGCCGGTCTTCACCACTCTGCTGGCGGTGCCGATCCTGGGAGAGCGGCCAGCGATCCTCCAGGTCGCCGGCATCCTGCTGGTGGTCGGCGGCGCGTTCTGGCTCAACGTCCCGGCGACCGGTGACGCAACGCTGTCGCGGATCGGGCGGGCCGTCCTCGACGAACCCGGCAGTCTGCTGATGATCCTGACGGCGTTCTGCTGGTCGCTGGCCGGCCCGATGGACAAGCTGGCGGTGCAGGCCTCGTCGTGGCCAGTGCACGCCCTCGTCCTGTCGGTGGGGATCGCCATGGCCTGCGTCGTCGTTCTCGCCGGGCGCGGCGAGCTCGGCGAACTGCGCGCCGGGCGCTGGGGCCTGGTCGGCGCCGCGGTGCTCCTGACCGCGGTCGGCATGGGGCTCAACCTGATCGCTCTGACTCTCGTCTGGGTCGGCTTCATCGAGACCTTCAAACGCGCCCTCGGGTCGGTGCTGGCGCTGGTGTGGGGTCGGATCATCTTCTCGGAGGCGATTCTCGCGACGCAGGTCGTCGCCGTGCTCCTGATGGCGGCAGGGGTCGCTCTGATCCTGTGGTGAGCGCGGCTCGCGAACGAGCCGAGCGGCACAATGAGCTTGCTCGCCGCCTCAACGCGAGGCGGGCCAGCCGGCCTGGAGCCTCCGCGTCGCCTCGAGGTGGGCCTCGACCTCGGGCATCGAGTCGCCCCCGAGCTTGTCGAGCAGGGCGTCGGCCAGGACCAGGGCGACCATCGCCTCGGCGATGACACCGGCGGCGGGCACCGCGGTGACGTCGCTGCGCTCGTACTGCGAGCGGTGCGGCTCGAGGGTGTCGAGGTCGACCGACGGCAGGCCGCGGGCCAGCGTCGAAATCGGCTTCTTGTAGGCCGTCACGACGACGTCGGCGCCGTTGGTGACGCCGCCCTCGAGCCCGCCGGCACGATTCGTCGGCCGCCGCCAGGCGCCGTCCTCACCGCGCTCGATGGCGTCGTGCGCCTCGCTGCCGGGTCCGC
>JAWVZD010000392.1:0-3287 GCA_033722395.1 Thermoanaerobaculia bacterium
GATCCTCGACGAGGATCACTACGGGCTGGAGGAGGTCAAGGAGCGTATCCTGGAGTTCCTCGCCGTCAGGCAGCTCACCAAGCAGACGCAGAGCTCGATCATCTGCTTCGTCGGCCCTCCCGGGGTCGGCAAGTCCTCGCTCGCCAAGTCGATCGCCCGCGCCATGGGTCGGAAGTTCGTCCGCTTCTCGCTCGGTGGGGTGCGCGACGAGGCCGAGATCCGTGGTCATCGCCGCACCTATATCGGCGCCTTCCCGGGCCAGATCATTCAAGCGATGAAGAAAGCCGGTACGGTCAATCCGGTCTTCCTGCTGGACGAGATCGACAAGATGTCGATGGACTTCCGGGGCGATCCGTCGGCGGCGCTGCTCGAGGTGCTCGACCCGGAGCAGAACGATGCCTTCATGGACCACTACCTCGACGTCGAGTACGACCTCTCGAGGGTGATGTTCATCGCCACCGCGAACGTCTCGCACCCGATCCCGCCAGCGTTGAAGGACCGCATGGAGACCATCCAGCTCACCGGGTACACGCTGACCGAGAAGCTGGCGATCGCCAACGGCTTCCTGATCCCCAAGCAGCTCGAGGCGCACGGCGTCGAGGACGACCAGCTCGAGTTCGTCGAAGAGGGTCTGAAGACGATGATCGACGGCTACACCCGCGAGGCCGGTGTGCGCAACCTCGAGCGCCAGATCGCCCGGGTCTGCCGCAAGGTGGCCCGCAAGATCGTCGAGGAGGGCGAGGAGTCGAAGGCCGAGCTCGACGCCGACGCGGTCTCCGATTTCCTCGGCAAGCGGAAGTTCCGTCCACGCAAGAAGAACGAGGAGTCGGAGATCGGCGTCTGCATGGGGCTGGCGTGGACCGAGAGCGGCGGCGAGTTGCTGGAGACCGAGGTCGGCCTGATGAAGGGCAAAGGCAAGCTGACCCTGACCGGCAAGCTCGGCGAGGTGATGCAGGAGTCGGCACGCGCCGCCGTCTCCTACTTGCGCAGCCGAGCCGACCTGCTGGGCGTCGATCCGAACTTCAACGAGGACACCGACGTCCATATCCACGTGCCGGAGGGTGCGGTACCGAAGGACGGGCCGTCGGCCGGTGTTACCATGGCGACGGCGCTCGTGTCGGCGGTAACCCAGGTTCCGGTTCGCAAGGACGTGGCGATGACCGGCGAGATCACTCTGCGGGGGCGCGTGCTGCCGGTCGGAGGCATCAAGCACAAGCTGCTCGCCGCCTATCGCGCCGACATCACCGAGATCATCCTGCCGAAGGACAACGAGAAAGACCTGGAGGAGCTCTCGGACGAGGTCCGCGAGATCCTGCAGGTGCACTTGGTCGAGCGCATGGACGAGGTCCTGGCCTATGCCCTCGACGGTGAGCTGGTGTCGCTGCCCCAAGGCGAGACCGGCGTCAAGGAGGGTGCATCGGACTCCCCCGTGGAGCCCGGTACCGTGGCGCACTGACGTTCGTCGAGAACGGTAGGGCGCCGGCCGATAGCCGATCCTGGCTGGCTTCCTCTCAGTAAGCCCCGATCCGGTCGCCTTTCTCCGGATCGGCGGGAAGTCGGAAGGATCGAGCGTTCTTTTTCATTCGATCTCGGGCCGTTGGCTCCATCCGGTTCTCCGCCCGTAGCGGTCGGCTCGATCGACCGGCACGGCGTCGAGGAAAGGCGAGGAATGAGAATCGATACGGCCCGTTTCGAGTTAGCAGCACATTCGCGGGACGAGTTTCCGCGTGACGGGCGCCCCGAAGTCACCATCGTGGGGCGGTCGAACGTCGGGAAATCGAGCCTGCTGAACAGCCTCGTCGGTCAGACGCGCTTGGCGCGCACGAGCTCGACGCCCGGGCGCACGCGAGCGGTCAATTACTTTCTGATCAACGAGCGCTGGTACCTGGTGGACTTGCCGGGTTACGGCTACGCCAAGGTGGCGATGGAGGAGCGCGAGGCCTGGAGGCGTCTGATGGACGAGTACTTCCGACAGGGACCCGACGACCGGTTGCTGATCCAGCTGGTCGACGCCAAGGTCGGCGCGACGCCGCTGGACGTCGAGGCACGCGACTATCTCCGAGCCCTGGGAGGCGACGGAGTCGTCGTGGCGACCAAGATCGATCGCATCGGACGCGGTCGACGGAAACAGGCGCTGGAGAGCATCCGGCGCGAGTTGGAGCTGGGCGATCGGCAGGTGCTGCCGTTTTCGGCCCGAACAGGAGAAGGAAAAAAGGAATTATGGCGCGCGATCGACTCCCGCATCGCCGGGACGACGTCCGAGCGCCGGTGAGGGACATCATGGACGAGACAGTCGAGACCACCGAGCGTCAGTCCGAGGCTCAGAGCGAGACTCGGGACCAAGGTCAGCAGGAGTCCGGCCGCGACGACGGCGACCAGCAGCAAGGTGGCCAGCAGCAAGGTGGCCAGCAGCAGAGTCAGGGCAAGAAGGGCCGCCAGAAGGGCGGCGGGAAGGGTCAGGATCAGCAGGACCAGCAGAACCAGAAGGGCCGTCGCGGCCGGGGTCGCGGCCGGGGCGGTGGAGGCGGCCGGGGCAAGGGCCAAAAGGGGCTCGACATCCGGGCTCTGAAGGAGATGAGCATCTCCGAGCTGGTCGAGGTGGCCAAGAAGCTCGAGGTCGAAGGGGCGAGCTCGCTGCGCAAGCAGGAGCTGATCTTCGAGATCCTGAAGGCGCAGACCGAAAAGAGCGGTCTGATCTTCGCCGAGGGTGTGCTCGAGTGCCTGCCCGACGGTTTCGGCTTCCTGCGGGCCCCGGAGTACAACTACCTGCCCGGTCCGGACGACATCTACGTCAGCCCGAGTCAGATCCGGCGCTTCGATCTCCGCACCGGCGACACGGTCTCGGGCCAGGTCCGTCAGCCCAAGGACGGTGAGCGCTACTTCGCCTTGATCAAGGTCGAGGCGGTCAACTTCGAGCATCCGGAGGTGGCGCGCAACAAGATCTTCTTCGACAACCTGACGCCGCTCTACCCGGAGGAGCGCCTCAAGCTCGAGCTCGAGACCGAGATGTCGTCGCGCGTGATGGATCTCGTCACACCGATGGGCAAGGGGCAGCGGGCGCTCATCGTCGCGCCGCCTCGTACGGGCAAGACGATGCTGCTGCAGTCGATCGCTCACTCGGTGGCGGCCAACACGCCCGAGGCGGTGCTGATCGTGCTGCTGATCGACGAGCGGCCCGAGGAGGTCACCGACATGGAGCGTTCGGTCCAGGGCGAGGTGGTCTCGTCGACGTTCGACGAGCCGGCGACCCGCCACGTGCAGGTCGCCGAGATGGTGATCGAGAAGGC
>JAWVZD010000393.1:0-3278 GCA_033722395.1 Thermoanaerobaculia bacterium
CACCACCGACCCCCTCACCGGCCTCGGCACGAGCGGAGCGGGCGGCACCATGGTCATGGACGGATGCTGCGACGCCGTGCAGGAGGACCTGGTTTTGAGCGATGCCTTGCTCGACCTCGTCGATGGAACCGGCACCTGCTTCCCCCGCGGCGCGAGTTTCACGGTCGCCTTCGCCGGGCATATCGAGGCCGACAAGAAGACCGGGGGCGTGCTGGCCCGGTACTTCTTCGACGCCTTCGACCAGAGCGGTAGCGCGCTCGGTTACGAGATGGTCCTCCTCGGCGGCGTCAGCGGACCGTTCCCTCCGGGCGTCGGAGAGACCGTGACGATCGACTGGACGAGCGGCAGCATAGGCTCGCAAGGTAAGGGCAAAGGGAAGAACAACGGCTGCATCGGGGACCTCACCACAGCGGTCGCAGGCGACACGGTCGTGGTCACTGGAACCAGCTGACCCACAACGTCCGGGGTGCTCCGGTCCAGGGTGCCCCCGTCCGAGATTTGCAAGTGCTCGGGGATCCGTGCGGCTCCTGGACGCCAGCGGACCGAGGCTCTCCACTGGTCCCGACTATCCAGAAAACCGGGGAACACGATAGGTATTCCGCGAGTAGATCTCGGCGGAGTGATGAAAAGATACCTCTCGTGTCGCCCGATCCGGATTTGATCCGCGTGTTGCGAAACCCGCGTGGACCGGCCGGCGTAGGGTGAGGAAGAGCTTCTGCAATGAGCACCGTAGAGAGCGACGCACCAGCTCTCCGGCAGCCGCTACGCCTGTGGCCCGGAGTGGTCCTAGTGGCGATCGAGTGGCTGGCCTGGTGGGTCGGACCGAACGTCCTCCCTGGCAACGCCAAGGCCTACGCGGCGATCTTCGGCTTGCTGGTCGGTGCGGTCGGCGTTCCGATCTGGTGGGTCTTCTTCAGTCGAGCGGCGCGGATCGAGCGCTGGGGGGCGCTCGGTCTCGTCATCGCCGCGCTCGCGCTGACACCGCCGTTCCTCCACCGCTCGGTAGCCGAGGGGAACATGGGCATCCAGTACTTCGCCTATGCGATCCCGCTCACGACACTCGCCCTCGTCGTCTGGGCGGCGGCCACCCGCACCCTGTCGAACCGAGTCCGCCGGGCGACCATGGTCGTCTCGCTCCTGGCGCCGAGCGCGCTGTTTCTCGCCGTGCGCAGCGAAGGCTTGACCGGGGACGGCCGCGCCCAATTCGTCTGGCGCTGGTCGCCGACACCCGAGGAGAGATTGCTGGCCCGGGCTCCCGAGAGCCTGCCGGCGGAGGCCGAGCTCGAGGTCGCCGGCGAGATCCGAGCCGAGTGGCCCGGCTTCCGTGGGCCCGATCGCGACGGGGTCGTCACCGGTGTCGCGATCGAAACCGATTGGGAGACCGCGCCGCCAGTCGAGCTCTGGAGCCGGTCGGTCGGGCCGGGGGTCTCGTCGTTCGCCGTCGGCGGCGGGCTCGTCTACACCCAGGAGCAGCGCGGCGACGAGGAGATCGTGTCGTGCTACGAGCTCGCGACGGGCGAGCCGGTCTGGCGGCACCACGAGCCGATTCGATTCTGGGATTCGCACGTCGGCGCCGGGCCGCGGGCCACGCCGACCCTGGCCGACGGACGGATCTACGCTCTCGGAGCGACGGGGCTGCTCAACGCACTCGCCGCCGGCGACGGATCGGTCCTCTGGTCGCGTGACGCCGCAGCCGACGCCGACGCCATCGAGCACTCGTTCGGCTACACCGGCTCGCCGCTGGTGGTCGACGACCTCGTCGTCGTCGCCCTCGGGGCTCGCCTGGTCGCCTACGACACGAGCACCGGAGAGCCACGCTGGCTCGGCCCCGACCAGAAGGTCGGCTACAGCTCGCCGCAGCTCCTGACGATCGACGGCGTCGAGCAGATCGTGCTGATGACCGGCGAGGGCGCGATCGCGGTCTCGCCGGCCGACGGCAGCCTGCTCTGGGAGCACGCCTGGCCGGGAATCGGCATCGTGCAGCCGGCGGTGGCGGACGATACCGAGGTACTCGTCAGCCAGAGCAGCGATTTCGCCGCCTCGGGGGGGATCCGCCGCCTGGCGGTCGAGCGGCGCCAGGGCGAGTGGAGCGTCAGGGAGGCCTGGACCTCGCACGGACTCGAGCCGTCGTTCAGCCCGTTCGTCGTCGACGGGGGTCATGCCTACGGTTTCGACGGTCACATCATGGCGGCGATCGATATCGAGACCGGGAAGCGCGTCTGGAAGGGCGGGCGGTACGGCGCCGGACAGGTCCTGCTGCTAGCCGACCAGGATCTGCTGCTGGTCGTCTCCGAGCGCGGCGAGCTGGCGCTCGTCGAGGCCACACCCGAGCGCTTCCACGAGCTCGCCCGCGTCCCGGCGATCGAGGGTAGGACCTGGAACCAACCGGCGCTGGCCGGCCGGACCCTCCTGGTGCGCAACGGCCGCGAGATGGCGGCGTTCGAGCTGGCTGCCGGTGATCGCTGAGCAACCGAGCGCCCGAACGGCGCCCGCCCAATCCGCTCCTCAGCCGCTACCGTACCGATAGGTGAACCACGAGCCGGCGCCGCGACGAGAGGGGAATCCGACCCTATGGGGCTGGTCCCAGGGGCAGCGGCCCCTGTCTCGGCGCCGAGAGCTCGACCGAGATTCCGAGACCCGATGGCAAGAAGCCGATGGTAAGAAAAAAAAGGAGAGCCGATGAAACGAAGTCAGTCACAGAACCTCTACCTATCGATCGGAGTCGTCGCACTGGGGGTCTTCGCGCTGGGGATCTTCGCCTCGGCCGGCACGTCCTCGGCCATGTCCCACGAGGACGCGCCCGACGCCGAGGCCCTCTGGGAGCACATCCAGGAGGCGAACTACGAAAGCTGGGAGCCGTTCCCGAACGCCCCCGAGGGCTTCTACGAGGGCACCCGTCCCCACGGCGCCCAGCTGCGGACCTTCGGCAACGAGTCGGCGGTCGCCAACCCGCAGGCACCGCCGCCCGGCTCGATCGTCGTCAAGGAGAACTACACACCGAACAAAGAGCTCGTGGCGGTGACGGTGATGAAGAAGGTCGAAGGCTACGACGCCGAGAATCAGGACTGGTTCTGGGTCAAGTACGACCCGGACGGCAGCGTGGCCGAGCAGGAGGGGATGAAGCTCGCCGGCAAGGTCAAGAGCTGCATCGGTTGTCACGCCAGTGCGGTGGGTGACGACTACCTGTACACCAACGACGCCGAGGACTGAGCGCTTGCGCAGCGCCTCGAAGCGCCCGACCCGGTGGCGGGTCGCGGCGCTGTCGTGCGTCGTCGCGA
>JAWVZD010000394.1:0-3277 GCA_033722395.1 Thermoanaerobaculia bacterium
CGCCGGCCGCCTTCCCCCCGCTCGCCCGCGCGGGGGGGCGGGCGCCGGCCGGCCCCACGGTCGTTTGGATGGGCTAGCTGTCACCCGGTGACAGCGGTGGGATAGGTGACTGGAACGGAGCGTCGGTCGAAGACGTCGGCCCCGCCGGTGGGCCCCGTAATCTCCCGCCCGCGAATGCGGAGGGGCGGGTCCCGGTAGGTTTTCATCTGTAGATACGACGGAAAAGCGGAGTCAGTTTCTTTCCGTTCCGTCGTCGTCGGTCGGCCGATGGCTGACGCCTTCCCCTCCTGCTAGACTGCGGCGCGCCCGATGCCCAAGCGCACCGACATCCACGACATCCTGATCGTAGGCTCCGGACCGATCGTCATCGGCCAGGCGTGCGAGTTCGACTACTCGGGGACGCAGGCCTGTCGGGCACTCCGGCGCGAGGGCTATCGGGTGATCCTGGTCAACTCGAATCCGGCGACGATCATGACCGATCCGGAGTTCGCCGACGCCACCTACGTCGAGCCGCTCACCCCCGAGATCGTCGAGCACATCATCGAGGTCGAGAGGCCCGACGCGATGCTACCGACGGTCGGCGGCCAGACGGGGATCAACCTGACGCTCGCACTCGAGGAGAAGGGGACGCTCGCCAAGTACAGCGTCGAGGTCTTGGGCGCCGAGGTCGAGGCCCTCAAGTTGGGCGAGGATCGCCTGCTCTTCAAGGATGCGATGGAGGAGATCGGTCTCAAGGTGCCGAAGAGCGGCTACGCCTCGACCTCGGACGAGGCGCACGAGATCGCGCGCGAGATCGGCTTCCCGCTCATCATCCGACCGAGCTTCACCCTGGGCGGCGAGGGCGGCGGCACGGTCTTCAACCAGGACGAGCTCGAGGACGCGATCGCCACGGCGCTTTCGGCGAGCCCGGTCCACACAGCGCTCCTCGAGCAGTCGGTCGTGGGGTGGAAGGAGTTCGAGCTCGAGGTGATTCGCGACCGCCTCGACAACGCCATCGTGGTCTGCTCGGTCGAGAACGTCGACGCCATGGGGGTCCACACCGGTGACTCGATCACGGTAGCACCACAGCAGACCCTGTCGGACCGCGAGTACCAGGCGATGCGCGACGAGGCGTTCGCGGTCATCCGCCGCGTCGGGGTGGCGACGGGGGGCTCCAACATCCAGTTCGCGGTCGATCCGTCGACCGGCGAGCGCGTGGTGATCGAGATGAACCCCCGCGTCTCGCGGAGCTCGGCCCTGGCGTCGAAGGCGACCGGGTTCCCGATCGCCAAGATCGCCGCCCTACTGGCCGTCGGCTACACGCTCGACGAGATCGAGAACGACATCACCGGTAAGACCTACGCCGCCTTCGAGCCGTCGCTCGACTACACGGTGGTCAAGATCCCGCGCTGGGCGTTCGAGAAGTTCCCCGAGACGGCGCCGACCCTCGGCACCTCGATGAAGTCGGTGGGCGAGGTGATGGCGATCGGCTCGACCTTCCGCGAGGCGTTGCTCAAGGGCCTGGCGTCGCTCGAGCTCGATTCTCTGCCGAGGAGCGAGCGCCGCATGGCCGATCCGGTGCTGCTGAAGCGGCGGCTGGCCTTTCCCAACTGGGAGAGGCTCTTCGCCGTCTTCGCGGCGCTGCGCCAGGGTTGGACGATCGAAGAGGTCGCCGCCGTCTCGAGAATCGATCCGTGGTTCCTGCGCGAGATGGCCACCGTGGTCGAGATCGAGAACGAGCTCGGCTGTTGGGACCTGAACTCGGTGCCGAGCGGCCTGCTGCGCCGCGCCAAGGCCTCGGGTCTCACGTCGGAGCGCGTCGCGCGGTACCTCGACTGCTCGCCGGCGGCGCTCGAGGCGGAGCTGGTCGAGCGTCGCATCCAGCGCGTCTACAAGCGGGTCGACACCTGTGCCGCCGAGTTTCCCGCCCTGACGCCCTACCTCTACTCGACCTACGGCAGCGAGGACGAGGCGGAGCCGACCGACCGCCGCAAGGTGATGATCCTGGGCTCGGGGCCGAACCGGATCGGACAGGGGATCGAGTTCGACTACTGCTGCGTGCACGCCGCCTACGCTCTCTCGGAGGCGGGCTTCGAGACCATTATGGTCAACTGCAACCCGGAGACGGTGTCGACCGACTACGACACGTCGGACCGCCTCTACTTCGAGCCGCTGACGCTCGAGCACGTCATGGCGATCGTCGAGCACGAGAGGCCGGAGGGGGTCATCGTTCAGCTCGGCGGACAGACGCCCCTGAAGCTCGCGCGCGGCCTGGAGGCGGCGGGGGTGACGGTCTGGGGTACGCCGCCCGACGCCATCGATCTGGCCGAGGATCGTCGCCGGTTCGGCGCGCTGCTTGCCGAGGAGGACGTGCGCCAGCCGGAGAACGGCACCGCCTTTTCGGTCCAGGAGGGCCTCGAGGTGGCGCGCCGCATCGGATTCCCGGTGCTGGTGCGACCGAGCTACGTGCTCGGCGGGCGAGCGATGGCGATCTGCTACGACGAGCAGACGCTGGGACACTACCTGCAGCACGCCAGCGAGATCTCGGAGGGGCATCCGATCCTGCTCGACCGCTTCCTCGACGACGCCGTCGAGGTCGACGTCGATCTACTGGCCGACGGCGAGCGCGCCGTCGTCGCCGGCATCCTGCAGCACATCGAGGAGGCGGGGATCCACTCCGGCGACTCGGCGGCGGTCCTGCCGCCCTACCGGGTGGCTGACGACGATCTCGAGCGGATGAAGGAGATCGCCACTCGCCTGGCCCTGCGCGTCGGTGTGATCGGCCTGATGAACGTCCAGTTCGCCCTGCACGAGGGCGAGGTCTACGTCATCGAGGTCAATCCGCGGGCGTCGCGCACGGTGCCGTTCATTGCCAAGGCGGTCGGCGTGCCGCTGGTGGCGCTCGCTGCGCGCGTGATGGCAGGGGAGAGTCTGGCCGCTCTCGGCTTCACCCGGCAGCCGGAGGTGCCCGGCATCTTCGTCAAGGCGCCGGTCTTTCCGTTCGGCCGCTTTCCGGGCGTCGATCCCCTACTCGGGCCGGAGATGAAGTCGACCGGAGAGGTCATGGGAGAGGCCGAGGACCTGGGGCTCTCGTTCGCCAAGGCCTGGATCGCCGCCGGCAACCGCTTGCCGACCGAAGGCAATGTCTTCCTGTCGGTGCACGACCGCGACAAGCCCGAGCTGGTGCCGGTAGCCGAGGAGCTCGCCAAGCTGGGCTTCCACCTGATGGCGACGTCGGGCACGGCCGACTTCCTGGCCCGGCGCGGCCTCGAGGTCACGCCGGTCAACAAGCTGCCAG
>JAWVZD010000395.1:0-3275 GCA_033722395.1 Thermoanaerobaculia bacterium
CATGCCGACGCGGCCCATGTAGCAGTTGGCGACCTGCCAACGCACCAGATCAATCGGGTGATCGGTGGTGAGCTTCTCGTATACCATCGGATGCGTCTTGCCGAAGCCGAGCGCGGTGTAGCCGCCGTTCTGGGTGGCCTGCTTCTGCTTGATGATGTCGGCCTCGATGGTGGCACCCAGGTGATTTGCCTGACCCGTCAGATCGGCCGAGCTGTGGTGGTCGACGCCGTCCTTCTTGAACTCCTGATTCCTCAAGTAACACCACAAGATCGTCCCCATCCCCAGCTCGTGCGCCTGCTCGAAGCACTGCGAGATCTCCTCGAGCTCGCGATGGAAGTCGTCCGAGCCGAAGTAGATCGTCGCTCCGACGGCGCACGCCCCGAGATCCCAGGCCCGTTCGACCGAGCTGAAGAGCGTCTGGCGGTAGGTATTGGGGTAGGACAGGAGCTCGTTGTGGTTGATCTTGACGACGAACGGGATCTTGTGGGCGTAGCGACGCGCGAGCGAGCCGAGAACGCCCAGGGTCGACGCCACCCCGTTGCAGCCGCCCTCGATGGCGAGCTGGATGATCGCCTCGGGATCGAAGAGTTCCGGGTGCGGCGCGAACGAGGCCGCGGCCGAGTGCTCGATCCCCTGGTCGACCGGCAGGATCGAGACGTATCCGGTGCCGCCGAGCCTGCCGTGGTCGAAGAGCCGCTGCAGGTTGACGAGCGTCCGCGGCCCGCGATCCGACGGACCGAAGACGGCGTCGACGTGGTCGGGGCCCGGCAGGTGCAGCATCTCCTTCGGGATCCCCTCGCAGACGTGGTTCAAAAGAGACTCGGCTTCGTCACCGAGCCGCTCGGTGATCTGGTCGATGGTGGTGGTCATTGTCGTCCTTCCTCGGGTTCCTGGATGTGCGAGGGAGTATACCGTCGACTTCCTCCCCGTCAGGAGATTGGCCCGCCCGATAGAATAGCTCTCATCCTCGGACGTAGGGACAGATAGGAGTGCCCGCTGCGGCGGCGTTCCGGGAGGTCACGATGGAAGCCTGGTGGGCGACACTGAACGAACCGCTCAAGTGGTTCTACACCATCGCCATCACCACCTCGGTGCTGATGGTCTTCCAGCTCATCCTGATGTTGTTCGGGATGGACGGCGACGAGTTCGACGACGTCGACGCCGACGGAGACGGCGCGGGCGCCGAGGTCAAGGTACTGTCGATCCGCACCGTCACGGCCTTCTTCGCCGGCTTCGGCTGGACCGGCGTGGCGGTGCTCGAGTCGGGCGGCGGTCTGGTCGCCGCCCTGGGAGCGGCCGCTCTCATCGGGGGCGTCTTCATGGGCGGCGTCATCCTGCTGATGCGCGGGCTCTCCGCCATGCGCCACAGCGGCACGCTCGACTACGCCAACGCCATCGGTGAGGTCGGCACTGTCTACCTGCGGATCCCGCCGGCGATGTCGAATCCCGGCCAGGTCGAGATCATGGTGCAGGGACGGCTGATGGTGGCGCAGGCCTTCACGCGCGCCGACAGCGAGATCCCCAACCAGACCCGGGTCCGCGTCACCGAGGTCATGGACAAGAACACGCTCGTCGTCGAGCCGTTGGCCGGCGCCGAGTCATCCGGAGAGGAGTCGTAGCCATGCCGATGTCGGTCTTCTATCTCTTCCTGGTCGGTGCGCTGATCGTCTTCCTGACGATCTTCGCCATGACGCGGCGCTACAAGCGCTGCCCGTCGGACAAGATCCTGGTGGTGTTCGGAAAGATCGCCGGTAGCGGCAAGGGCGGGCTGTCGGCCAAGTGCTACCACGGCGGCGCCGCGTTCATCTGGCCGATCCTGCACGACTACCGCTTCCTCGATCTGACCCCGATGGCGATCGACATCAACCTGCAGGGCGCCCTGTCGATGCAGAACATCCGGGTCAACACGCCGTCGACCTTCACCGTCGGCATCTCGACCGAGCCCGGGGTGATGGAGAACGCCGCCGAGCGCCTGCTCGACATCCCGATGCAGCAGGTCTCCGAGCTCGCCCGGGACATCATCTTCGGCCAGATGCGCGTCGTCCTGGCCACCATGCCGATCGAGGAGATCAACGCCGATCGCGACAAGCTGATAGAGAACATCTCCTCGGGGGTCGAGGTCGAGCTCAAGAAGGTCGGCCTCCGGCTCATCAACGTCAACATCCAGGACATCACCGACGAGTCGGGCTACATCGACGCGCTCGGCAAGGAGGCCGCGGCCCGCGCCATCAACGAGGCCAAGGTCAAGGTCGCCGAGAAGGAGCGCGACGGCAACGTCGGCGCCGCCGAAGCCGACCGCGACAAGCGGATCCGCGTCGCCGAGGCCGACTCGGTGGCGGTCGAGGGCGAGAACGAGGCGGCGATCAAGATCGCCCAGTCGAACGCCCGCCGGCGCCAGGAGGAGGCCGAGGCCGAACGCGCCGCCATCGCCGCCGAGAAGGTCAAGTCGGCCCAGGCGCTCCAAGAGGCCTACGCCGCCGAGGAGAAGTCGGAGCGCGAGCGCGCCCGGCGCGAGGAGGCCACCCAGTACGCCAACGTGGTGGTGCCGGCCGAGATCCAGAAGCGGCAGATCGAGGTGCTGGCCGAGGCCGAGGCCGAGAAGGTGCGGCGGCACAAGAAGGGCGAGGCCGACGGTCTGCGCTCGGTCATGGAGGCCGAGGCGGAAGGGTTGAAAGCGATCCTGAGCCGCAAGGCCGAGGGCTTCGACGACATCGTGCGGGCGGCCGAAGGCAAGACCGAGCTGGCGGCGCTCCTTCTCGTCACCGAGCAATTGCCGAAGCTGGTCGAAGAGCAGGTCAAGGCGATCTCGAACTTGAAGATCGACAAGGTCACCGTCTGGGACGGCGGCAAGGGAGCCGACGGCCGGACCGCCACCGGAGACTTTCTCTCCAGTCTGGTCGGCGCGCTTCCACCGCTCCACGAACTGACCAAGAACGTCGGCGTCAAGCTGCCGGAGATCCTGGGCGAGATGGAGCGCGAGACGGGCGAACGAGGCGAAACGGACGCGACCGAGCGGCCGACCGACGAGCCGGCGGAGCTGGAGCCGCCCACGCGCCAGGAGTGACCGGGGCGGCAACCAGGGCTCAGAGTGACTCGAGGAAGCTCTCGAGCTCTCGCCAGACCTCGGGCGAGGCCAGCAGGTCGTTGTGGCCATAGCCGGCGACCTCGACCCAGCGAGCCTCGGGGAGCGCCGCCCCGCCGCCGCCGGCGGGGTGGACCGGGGTGGTACGGGCGGCGGCCCCCGGGGTCACCCCAGAGGGGCCCGCCCCCCCGGG
>JAWVZD010000396.1:0-3274 GCA_033722395.1 Thermoanaerobaculia bacterium
ATCACCTCGGGATGGCGCGGCTCCGGCCGACTCGCCAGCTGCGCCGCGGCCAAGGCCATTACCGCCCGCGTCAGGCGGCGCTCCGCCGCCGCATCGCGAGCCCGGGCGGCCTCGATCTGGGCCCGCGCTCGCACCTCCTGCCGCGCCAACTGCTGCTCGGGGCTCAACCAGCGACCATCGATGTGCGCGAACCCTCGACGCTCGAGGCTCTCTTCGTACCGCATCCAGCGCCCGGTCTCGGGGTCGAGCACGTAATCGAGCGCCCGCATCAGGTCGGCCAGCCCTTCGACGTCGGAATCCCTACGCGCGGCCTCCAGAGCGGCGTCTCGAGCGCCGTGCTCGAGACCCCGGTCGAGCGCCCACCGCGCCAGCTCGAGCCAAGTCTCCGCATCGCTGGCGGGGTCCGCTCGCAGCGCGTCTCGCCTCGCCTCGAATGCCTCCAGGGTCGTCTCGGCCCGCTCGATGCGCTCGACCGTGTGAAGCGGGACGCTCATCTCCCCGAAGGGCAGATGCAGGCGAACGCGATCGCCATCGACTACGGCCACCACGTCCTCGAACACCCGCCCGTTGGCCAGATGGACATCGTCGGCCGCGAGCGGCGCGACGACGAAGAGGAGAGCTGCGACGGCTGGGAAAATGATCGCTCGCACGACGAATGCTCCGGTATCGGAACCGAATGGCTTCCTGCTCAGCTTACCATCGCCGCTCGCATCCCCGGTGCCGGGATAGAATCGCTCGACTCGCCCACCCGCGATCCGGCCGACGAGAGCGAGAGTCTCGAACATGAAGCGCTTCCGCATCTTCGGCTCCCACCTGACGCCGGGCGCCAAGCGCGTCTACCGCGCCGTCGTGGTTTTCTACCTCGCGGCGGGAGCGGCCTGCATCTGGCCCCTCTACGGCCTCTTCGCCAGCGCCCGGCCGCTCGTCCTCGGCCTCCCGCTGTCGCTGGTCTGGTTGGTCGGACTACTCCTCGCCTCGTTGGTGGTGCAGCTCTCGCTGCTTCGTTGGGAGAGTCGGCGCGGCACGATCGAGCCACCGCCGATCGAACCTTCCTCGGAGGACGAGTGAGCACCTGGGTGACGGTGACCGCCGTCACGCTCGCCTACCTGGCACTGTCGCTCGGCATCGGCCTGGCTTCGGGGCGTCGCACCTCGGGGGGTACCGAGGGCTACGTCGCCGGAGATCGCAGCCTCGGCTTCCTGGTCCTCTACTTCATCATGGGGGCGTCGATCTTCAGCGCCTTCGCCTTCCTCGGCGGACCGGGCTGGGCCTACTCGCGCGGCGCCGCGGCCTTCTACATTCTGGCGTACGGCGTCGCCGGCTTCGTGCCATGGTACTTCTTCGGTCCGCGGGTCGCCCAACTCGGCCGTCGCTTCGGCTACGTCACTCAGGCCGAGCTCTTCCGGCACCGCTTCGAGAGCCGGTCGATCTCGGCCGTGCTGGCGCTCATCTCGGTGATCGCCTTCCTGCCGTATCTGACGCTGCAGATCAAGGGCGCCGGCTACGTCTTCAACGTGGTGACCGAGGGCCGTATCCCGGTCTGGGCGGGAGCGGCGATCGCCTACGGCGTGGTCCTGGTCTACGTCTTCCAGAGCGGGGTGATGGGGGTGGCCTGGACCAACACCTTCCAGGGGATGTTCATGATGGCGCTCGCCTGGGGACTCGGCTTCTACCTGCCGAACAAGCTCTACGGCGGCATCCGCCCGATGTTCGAGCGGCTCGCCGAGAGCGCCCCCGAGATGCTCACCGCACCCGGTCTCGACGCCGCCGGCGAGCCGTGGACGTGGGGAGCCTTCTCGAGCGCGGTGCTGGTCTCGACGCTCGGCTTCAGCCTCTGGCCGCACTACTTCATGAAGATCTACACCGCGCGCGACATCCGCACGCTCAAAAAGACGATCGTCTTCTTCCCCACCTTTCAGCTCTGTCTGCTGCCGATCCTGCTGATCGGCTTCTCCGGCATCCTCGCCTTCCCCGACGTCGTGCCGGCCGACAACATTCTGCCGACCATCCTGATGTCGCTCGACCTGCCGGCCATCGTCGTCGGGCTGTTCTGCGCCGGCGCGCTGGCCGCCTCGATGTCGACCGGCGACGCCATCGTCCACGCCGCCGCCTCGGTGCTGGTGCGCGACTTCTGGCTGGCGCTCTTTCCGACCGAGCTCGACGATCGCGCCCAGACCCGCGCGATACGGGTCCTGGTGGTCGTCCTGAGCGGCTTGGCCTACTACTTCGCTGTGGTTTCCGACATCTCGCTGGTACTGATGCTGCTCCTCTCCTACGGCTTCCTGGCGCAGCTCTTCCCGCTGCTCCTGGTCACCTTCTTCTGGCCGCGCGCCACCGCCGCGGGGGCGCTCTGGGGCCTGGTCGCCGGCTGCGCCGCGACCCTGCTCTGGAACCTGGTGCCCGGGCTCCAGTGGCAGGGCATCCATCCAGGGGTCTGGGGCCTCGCCGTCAACGTGCCGCTGCTCGTCGCCGTCTCGCTCGCGACCCGACCGCCATCGAGCGAGCACGTCCGCCAGTTCGTCGTCACTTGAGAGGAGGAGAGATGCCCGATCCCGTCGTCCATTTCGAGATCGCCGGCCCGGAAGGCAATCCGATCGGTCTGTTGGAAAAGAGCGCCTAGGGCCGCGAAGACTCCGGTCGCTCGGCTTCGAATCCGAGCTCCGCGGCACGAAGCCCCAGTCGCTCGGCGAGCGCCCGATTGATGTCTAGCGCCACGTCCAGCGCCTCGATCTCGATCTGCTCCACGTTGGTGTGGGCGAGGAACTCGTCACCCGGGCCGATCCCGACCGGGGCCATCCCGGCCTCGGCGAAGTGGCCGCCATCGGTGGCGAACTTCCAGATGCCGGGCGTCGCCGCCTCGCCGCCGACGATCTCGGTCAGGATCCCGCCCGCCGCCACCACCGCCGGGTGATCGTCGGCGAGAGCGTAGGGAGGATTGCTGCCCGGAATCTCCATCGTCCGCCCGGTGTAGGTCCGGCGAGTGTAGACCGGGACGGTGACCTCGCCGTCCGCGCCGTCGGCGAGCGAGGCCGCCAGAATCTCTTCCAGTCGTCGACGCACCTCCTCGTCTTGCTGCCCCGGCACCGTGCGCCAGTCGAGCGTCTGCCAGACCTCCCCCGGGACGACGTTGGCGCTCTCCTGATCGGTGGCGAGCAGCGTCGGCGCAACCGAGCTCGCCCCCAGCACCTCGTCGACCGGATGCTCGACATCGCACAGCCCGAGGATGAAGCGGGCCAGGCTCTCGAGCGGATTGACTCCCTTCTCGGGCACGCTG
>JAWVZD010000397.1:0-3272 GCA_033722395.1 Thermoanaerobaculia bacterium
CGCCATCTACCGTCGGCTGCTGAGCTGAGACTCGGAGCCCGTGGGGCAGCTCGGGGGCTGGAGCAGCGGGGAGTCGGCGGCAGCCGTCAGTCGTCCGACGCCGGCGCCAGCACCATCGTCATGCGGCGCGACTCGAGGCGGTTCCGTGTCTCCACCTCGGCGATGTCCTTGGTCTCCTCGACGACCCGGTCGAGGATGTCGGCACCCAGCTCCGGGCGCCGCAGCTCCTTGTAGCGGAAAAAGACGGTCACCTTGACCTTCTTGCCCTGCTCGAGGAACTTGCGAGCCCGCTTCGTCTTGATGTCGAAGTCGTGAGTGTCGATGTTCGGTCGGTACTTGACCTCTTTGACTTCGATGACGTGCGCCTTCTTGCGCGCTTCGCGGGCCTGCTTCTCCTTCTCGTACTTCACCTTGCCCCAGTCGAGAATCCTGACGACAGGAGGATCGGCGTTGGGGCCGACCTCGACCAGATCGAGGTTCTCTTCCTCGGCGCGCTCACGGGCCTCTTCCAGAGGTACGACGCCGATCTGCGAACCGTCGGAGGAGATCAGGCGAACCGGGCTCTTGCGGATCGCTTTGTTGATCCTCGGTCCACGATCCTTGGGTGGGGGCATGCGTCGTCCTCTACGAATGGCTCGACTCCTTTCGGTGGGCGCTCGAGAGCGCGGCTGTACGAAACTGCGACACCGTCGTCGTCACGGGCACCGAGGCCTGGACCGAAGGGGAGCGGCTCCCGATCGGCGGGCGAGGTACCACACGTACGGTGCGCGGGGTTGAGAATCCAACACTAGGCGTTCATCGACGATCGCCGGACAGCGATCCGGGGTGGGCGGCATGGGCCGGGGAGGGAGACGACGCGGCAGGAGCGGGGTGGTCGTCTCGCGGCAGCTCGTGACCCGAAATCATCTCTCGGCGAAGGTTAGCACAAGGACGACGAGATCAGCCAGAACGATCGCCGCGACGCTCGCCGGCCGCGGACGGCGTAGAATCCACCCGAGCGTGATCGAGTCCAGTCCTCATCCCCGGTCGTCGCCCGATCCCGCCGCCGCGCGTGCCGCTTCGACGATCCTCCTGCTCGCCGCCGTCGTCCTGGTGCTGGCGGAGTACGGCCTCATCCCGCTGCGCTTCCCCGCTCTCTTCCCAGACCTCGTCGAGCGCTACGCCCCGGGCGTATGGTACGGCACCGCCGAGCTCGCCCGGCAGCACGGTGCCGCGGGCGTCTGGTGGGGCCCGCTCCTGCCGTTCGCCTGGTGGAGTCTCGGCCTGGCGGTGCTGTGGATCGCCGTGCCGATGCTGTGGGCGGCGCGGCTCGGGTTCTCGCCGGGCGACCTCGGCTGGCGGCTCGGCCGGCTGCGCTCCAAGGCGGCGCTCTACGTCCTCCTCTATCTCCCGGTCGGTCTCGCCGTCGTCTGGGCGGCCCGGCGACCGAGTTTCCTCGCCACCTATCCGATGCTCCGGCCGGAGCAGATCCTCGATTGGTCGTGGACACTGCTCGGCCTCTACTGGCTGCTCTATGCCGTCCAGTTCGTCGCCGTCGAGTTCTTCTTTCGCGGCTACCTCCTATTCGGCCTCGAACGGCACTTCGGACGCGCCGCCATCGCGGTGATGGTGGTGCCCTACACGATGATCCACTTTCACAAGCCGCTGCCCGAGGTCTTCGGAGCGATCGTCGCCGGGCTGGTGCTGGGGTGGCTGGCCCTGGAGACCCGCAGTCTGTGGGGCGGGGTGCTGCTCCACGTCTCGGTCGCCCTGTCGATGGACCTGGCGGCCCTCACCTTGGGACCGTTCTCGTTGCCGAGGCAACTGCTGCCCTGAGGATCGCGGTCGTAGGAGACGGACCTGCCGGCGAATTCGCGGCATCGGGCGCCCGACGTGGCAGCGCCAACGAGATCGCACCGTCCACCGCCGCCCTCGGGACGCTGGCTGCCGAGATCTCCTGACGGCAGCGCGGCCGTGGCATCATAGGCACGTCACCTTCCAGGAGGAGCTATGATGCGCCGAGCCTCGACCACGACGTTCGCTTTCGTTTCCGTCTTCGTCCTCGCCCTGAGCCCGCCCTTGCCGGCCGAGGAGTCGGTGCGCCGGGTCAACGACGGCAACGTCGTCCTCGACGGCGTACCCGAGATCCCCGAGCGCATCGGCGAGGAGCTCAACCGCTACCAGAACGTGCGCGGCGCCAGCTTCCAGGACTGGGCGGTCGAAGGCAACGGTCTCTACGTCACCACCCGCTTCGCCGACACCGAGCAGATCCACTACGTCGCTACCCCCGGCGGCGCTCGACGGCAGCTCACCTTCTTCCCCGAGCCGGTGAGCGGCGCCGACCGCCGACCCGGCGGGGCCGAGCTGGCCTTCGTCATGGACGAAGGGGGAAGCGAGTTCTACCAGATCTTCCTGCTCGATCCGCTGGCGGGCGATCACCGCCGTCTGACCGACGGCGCGTCGCGCAACGGCGCCGCCGAGTGGAGCCCGAACGGCGCTCGACTCGCCTTCCAGAGCACGCGGCGCAACGGGCGCTCGAACGACGTCTGGCTGATGGAGGTGGGGAACCCCGACAGCGCCCGCCTGGTGCTCGAGGCGCCCGACGGCTCCTGGTGGGGGCCGGCCGAGTGGAGCCCGTCCGGGGATCACCTGCTGGTGCAGCAGTACGTCAGCGTCACCGACTCCAGGCTCCACCTGCTCGATCTCGAGTCGGGAGAGAGCCGCAGGCTGCTCGGGGACGAGGAGGACCCGAACGTCCACCTCGCAGAGACGTTCGCTCCCGACGGCCGCGGCATCTACCTCACGACCGACCGGGAGAGCGAGTTCATCCAGCTCGCCTACCTCGACCTCGCTTCGGGCGACCTCGAGGTGCTGACCACCGGAATCCCGTGGAACGTCGACGACTTCGCCTTGAGCGCCGACGGCCGGCGCGGCGCCTTCGAGGTCAACGAGGGTGGCATCAGCCGTCTCTACCTGTTCGATCCGGCCGCTCGGACGCACCGCGCGGTCGAGGGAATCCCGGTCGGCCTGCTCGGCGGCCTCGAGTTCAGCCCCTCCGGCGATCGTCTGGCGATGACCCTGAACACGGCTCGGACGCCGAGCGACGTCTTCACGCTCGCCCTCGGCGACGCCCCGCTCGAGCACGGCGAGCTGGTGCGCTGGACCTTCAGCGAGGTGGGAGGTCTCGACACCGAGGCCTTCGTCGAGCCGGAGCTCGTCCACTACCCGACCTTCGACCGGGTCGACGGCGAGCCGCGCCGCATCCCGGCCTTCGTCTACCGACCGCCCGGCGC
>JAWVZD010000398.1:0-3264 GCA_033722395.1 Thermoanaerobaculia bacterium
GACCACGTCGTCGACGGCGACGACCCGGCGCAGCACACCGCTCTCCAGCTCGCGGAAGCCGCCTTCACCGCGGCGCTCGAAGATCCGTCGCACCGATTCGCCGGCCACGCTCTCGATCGCCTCGTCCAGATCGACGAACGGCTGCTCGAGCCGTTCCGCCAGGCAGCGCCCGACCGTCGTCTTGCCCGCCGCCATGAAGCCGCTCAGGAAGACGTTCATCCCGGCGCCTCCGTGAACCGCCGGAATCGAGCCAGGTTGGTGCGCAGGTCACCGTGGCAGAGGGCACCGAGTACCACCGCGCTGTCGGCGCCCGCGGCGAGTACCTCGTCGACGCGCTCCGCGGTGATACCGCCGATCGCCACCAGCGGTTTGCCGGTCGAGCGGCGGGCGCGTCGCACCAGGTCGAGGCCCACCACGGGGTCGGGGTTCGCCTTCGAGCGCGTCGGGTAGATCGGGCCGATCGCCACCAGATCGACCGCTCGGTCGGCGTCGGCCTCTTCCACCTGCTCGAGGTCGTGTGTCGAGCGACCGATCCAGGTGGCGTCGGGAACCACCCTGCGCGCCGCCGCAGGCGACAGATCGTCCTGCCCGAGATGCAGGCCGGACCAGCCGAGGAGCGCCGCGAGATCGGCCCGATCGTTCATCCAGAGCCGCACGCCGCTGCCGGCGAGACGGCGATCGATCGACACCATCTCGGCGTACAGTCGGTCGTCCGGCAGAGCCTTGGCACGCACCTGGATCCACCGCAGACCTCCCGCGGCCAGACGCTCGACCCCGTCGGCGAGCGACTCGGGGGCGAGCGCCGCCGCGTCGGCGATGGCGTAGAGCGGCGGTGGGTCGAGGTCGGACCGCTGCGGAGATCTACCGTCGGAAGACATCGGGCGGGACGGACCAGCGGAGGGGCCCGCGAGACGGCGCTCGGCTAGCGCTCTCCCGCTTCGAGCAGCCGCTCCATGAAGCGGGTCGACAGCTGGCCGGCGCGGAAGCGCGGGTCGCGCAGGATCCGCTTGTGCAGATCGATCGAGGTCTGGATCCCTTCGACGACGAAGAAGTCGAGCGCCCGCTCCATGCGGGCACGGGCCTCGTGGCGGTCCTCGCCGTAGGTGATGAGCTTCGCCACCAACGAGTCGTAGTGCGGCGGGATGACGTAGTCCTCGTAGGCGTGGGTGTCGACCCTCACGCCGGGACCACCCGGCACGTGGAAGGTCTCGAGCGGCCCGGGGGACGGCCGGAAGCTGACCGGATCCTCGGCGTTGATGCGGCACTCGATGGCGTGCCCTCGGGGCCTCTCGACGCTGTCGATCGGCAACGCCTCGCCGGCGGCGACGCGGATCTGCAGTTTCACGAGATCGACCCCGGTGACCAACTCGGTGACCGGGTGCTCCACCTGAATACGGGTGTTCATCTCCATGAAATAGAAGCTTCCGTCCTGATCCAGCAGGAACTCCACCGTGCCGGCGTTCTCGTACTCGGCCGCCTCGGCCAGCCGGACCGCCGCCTCCCCCATCGCCCGGCGAAGCTCGGGCTCGAGAGCCGGCGACGGAGCCTCCTCGACCAGCTTCTGGTGGCGCCGCTGGATCGAACACTCTCGCTCGCCCAGATGGATTCGCTTGCCGTAGCGGTCGCCGAACACCTGGATCTCGATGTGACGCGGCTCGACGAGGTACTTCTCCAGATAGATCGAGCCGTCTCCGAACGCCTTCTCCGCCTCCTGTCGGGCTGTCTTGAACTGGCCTTCGAGCTGCTCCTCGCTGGGCACGATCCGCATGCCCCGCCCACCACCACCGGCCGCCGCCTTGAGGATCACCGGATAGCCGACGCGCTTCGCCGTCTCCCTGGCCTCGTCCATATTGCCGAGCGGCTCGCTCGAGCCCGGCAAGACCGGCACACCGGCCTCCTTCGCCATCTGGCGGGCCTTCGCCTTGTCGCCCATCGCCCGGATCGAGGCCGGGCGCGGACCGATCCAGGCGATCTTGCACTCCTGGAGCACCTCGGCGAAGTGGGCGCTCTCGGCCAGAAAACCGTATCCGGGGTGGACCGCGTCGGCGCCGGTGATCTCGGCGGCCGAGATCAGGCTGGAGATGTTGAGATAGCTCTCCTTCGAGGGCGGCGGGCCGATGCAGACGTCCTCGTCGGCGTAGGTGACGTGCAGCGAGTTGGCGTCGGCGGTGCTGTGGACGGCGACGGTCGGGACGCCGAGCTCGCGGCAGGCTTGCAGAACCCGCAGCGCGATCTCGCCCCGGTTGGCGATGAGGATCTTCTTGAACATGGGCGTTGCGCGGCGGACGAGGCCCGGGGATCAGGCCGTGCGCTCCACCGCTCCGCGCTCGGAACGATCGCGCCGGCGCCGTCCCATCAACCGGTCTCGATGGCGAAGAGCGGCTCGCCGAACTCCACCGCCTGGGCGTTCTTGGGATAGATCTCGAGCACCTCGCCGTCGACGTCGGACTCGATCTCGTTCATCAGCTTCATCGCCTCGACGATGCACAGGACCTGCCCCTTCTCGACCCGATCTCCAACCTTCACGTACGGATCGGAGTCGGGGCTCGGCGACGAGTAGAAGGTGCCGACGATCGGGGAGCTGACGACGTGGGCCCCCTCGGGCACCTCCGACTCCTCCTCCGTCGGCGCCTGCTCCTCTGCTCGGGTAGACGGCGACACCGCCTCGTGCGCCGGAGCGTCCGGCGCGCTGGCGCTACGGGGCTGCTCGGAGACCGGCGACGGCGCCGCGACCTGGGTCACCACCGGCTCGGGCGCGCGGCCCTCGATCTTCAGACGGAAGCCGGAACGCTCGATCTCGAGGCCGGCGAGCTCGCGCTCGTCGACCAGCTCCACCAGCTCCTTGATCTGTTCGAAGGTCAACACGTTGATCCCCCCTCGCGGCCGGGACGAGGCCCCCGACGCATCGCGCTCACGATGCGGCAGAGCCTACCAGAAAGCCACGATCCGGCAGATCGAGAGGCGCCTGCGCCGGGCCCCCGGGTACGGAACGGGCCGGCGGCGGCATTCATCGCGGATCCTGAGCGGTGGCGTCTCGCAGTCGATTCAGAAAGGCCTCCAATCGCGCAACCGTCTCGGCGTGAGCGGAGGCGGGCCGCTCGGTCGGACGCGCCGACGGCCCTGGGCGGACGACGTCATCCCCCGACGACTCGCTCCGCTCGGCACGCACGGCCTCGAGCCCCTCCAGTGCCGCCCGATCGCCAGCGTCGGCTCGGAGCACGGTGAGGAAGATGCGCTCGGCCTCCTCTAGGTGCCCCTGCTCCA
>JAWVZD010000399.1:0-3258 GCA_033722395.1 Thermoanaerobaculia bacterium
GCCTCTGCAGGAGATCGAGTGTTTCACCGACGCTGCCCGAGTCCCGCCGCTCGTGCGTCGGGAGCGTCGATCACGGCCAGACGGCGGCCCGAGTGGGATTTCGGTGTCGTACCCGAAGGGCTCGAGGCGATCCTCCGGTGCCGCGGGCGGGGCGAGCCCATCAATCTTCCACCACGTGGCGATCGAACTCGCGTCGAGCCAGAGACCACCGCTCCTCGTCGAAGAGTCCCTCCGAGTCGACGCAGTCGGACGCCGCGTACGCCATGGCGAGCGTGTGATGCGTGTTGTCGTGCGCGAAGAGGCCCTGGCGCCCGAGTGTCACCAGACCGTCGATGCGGGCGACGGCGGTCTCGAGGACCGAAAGGTGCGACGAGTAGCCTCGTTCGTAGATCGGGTAGGCGTGCGAGAGGCGTTTCGTCACCACACGGACGAGCCGACTACGAACGGGAAGGCCGGCCGCCGACATGGCACCCAGAACGAGCTCTCCGAGGGCATCGTCGTCGGCACCCCAGACCGCATCGCCCAGAGAGCACGGGAGCTCGGCGCAGAGCACGGTGGTGCCCGATACGTCGGCCAGGCCGTAGTTCTTGGGCTCTGACAAGCGCGACACGGCGATCGCGGTCGCCGGGAAATAGTGAGCGTCGTAGGCGCTGAACCGATCCGCCTCGAGCACCAGGTAGACGAGGACCATGGCGCGGTAGCGGAGCGCCCGACAAGCCTTTCGCACCGTTTCGTCGACGGACGGATCCAGCATCGATACCAGGACCGGAACCGGGATCGTCGACAGAACCGCATCGGCGGAGAACCGGCGCGGTCCGCTCGCCGTCACGGCATCGACCGCCGTGACCTTTGCATCCTCGAGCTCGACGCGCTCTACCTGGGCTTCCAGGCGGATGCTGGCTCCTTTGGACTCCGCGGACCGACGGTAGGCCTGGCTGATCCTGCCGAAACCGCCGCGCGGGTAGAAATAGGACCCCTTGTCCTCGCTGGCGGCCCCGCCCGCAATCCGGCCGACAGCCTTCCTTGCCAACCCGACGACCGAGCCGGCAGAGACGCGCCGGCGCGCCTGCTCCGCGTCCAGCTCTGCCGGTGCGATGCCCCACAACTTCCTGGCGTACGGGAAGTAGAACTCTCGGCAGATGGTGCGACCCAGCTTGCGTTCCAGCACCGCTTCGAAGCTCTCCGCCTCGGCGGCCGGGGTCGGTGCGGGTCGCACCGTGTCCCGAAGGACCCCGAGGACGAACTTCGGAGGGAGATTCGCCGCTAGATCGAGCGGTCGCAGCGGAAAGCGGAGCCAGCGCCCGCCGAGACGGATCCGACCGTTGCGCGGCCGGGTCAGCAGGTCGTCTCCGAGGAGGGAGCGGATATCCGCCAGGATCTCGGGGGAGCAGGCCCTGTGCAGGCGGTGGCTGCCGTAGTCGACGGGAATTCCATCGAGTACGAAGCTGCCGGCGTTGCCGCCGACGGCCGATCGTTTCTCGAGCACCACCACGTCGAGTCCTCGACCGGCCAGCCGGTGGGCCGCTCCGAGCCCCGCCGGACCGGCTCCGAGGATCACAATGCGGGGACGTTTCATCGGTGAAGTACCTCGCGCCGAGCGGCGAGGGCGACGCGAAGCCGAAGCAGAGACCAACCGGCTACCGCTCCGCTGATCAGCACGGCTTCCCAGGCGAGTCCGACGGCGGTCGCGGCGGCGGCGGGGACGGCGAAGGGTGCGAGCAGGGTCACGAGCGCCACCTCTCGCACGCCGATTCCGGCGATGCTCACGGGGAGCGTGGCGACGAGCTTGGCGAGCGGCCACGCGAAGAGCCAGGCCGAAAGACCGGGGCGGACACCGACGGCGAGTCCCAGCCAGGCGTTGAGGGAGACGAACGTCGCCTGAATCGCGACGGACAGAACCAGGGCGGTCAGGAGATGGCGCGGTCGACGCAGCACGGCCTCTGCGGCCGCAGACAGTCGCCTCAGGACGGGGAATCGGGAGCGCTCGAAGAGGCGGGGCAGTATCAGTCCGACTCCGGAGACGATCGCGACCGCGCCGGCGGCCGTGGCGAGCAACCACCACTCCGAGTTAGCTTGCCTGGTACCGATCGCCGCGACTCCGGCGCAGGCGAGAAGGATCAGCGCGACGAGGTCGATCAGCCGGTCGGCGAGGGCCGCCGCGGCGATGGCCTCCTTGTCGCGTGATTCCCGCATCAGCCATCCGGCTCGGACCAGATCGCCTCCCGCGACACCGGGCAGATAGAGATTGGAAAAGAGTCCGGTGAAATGCGCCTCGACCCACCTCCCGTACGGCGCTCGAGCGGGTTGGCTCGCCAGCAGGCGCCATTTCGATGCGGCTCCCAAGTGGCCGAGGAGAAAGACGGCGACGGCTCCCAAGAACACCTGCAGTGGAAGGGAGCGGATGGCGGCGCCGATATCGGCGAGCGGGACGACCCACAGCAGCCCGATCAGGCTCCCGACGGACACCAACGCCTTGATCGGCCAGGCCAGGCGCAAGGTGGTCTCAGGGGGCCGGAGGGCGGAGGTGAAGTCGGGAGGTCGTGTCGGCGAGGAGACCTACCGACCAGACGATGAGGGCGGCGAGAATGGTCATCACGGCGCCGTCGGAGACATTGCGTGACGTGAGGTCCCAGCTGAGCTTGGCGAGGCCCGCGGAGAACAGTAGGAATCCGAGCGGCAGGAAGACACGCAGTGGGTTGAACACGACGATGGTCCGAGCCAGCAGGACGAGGAAGTCGAAGAAGTGGAACGGTCGTATCTTCGAGTTGCCTCGGCGCTCTCTGCAGGTGATCGGTTCGTAGATCACTCTCTTGTCGGTGCAGAGAAAGGCCAGCGTGACCGTGGTTGTGAACGAGAAGCCGTTCGGCATCAGGTGGAGAAAGTCCTTCAACACGGAACGGCGCATGAGTCGCAGTCCCGAATTGAGATCGGGGATGCGGCGGTTGGTGAGGAAGTTCGCCAGCCGCCCCAGGATCCACTTGGCGGGACGCCTGACGAGGGGGATGCTGCGGTCGTCCGGTGACCGCGCCCCGACGACCATGTCGGCATCGGCGGCGAGGGCGGCGAGATGCGGGATCGCCTCGGCGGGGTAGGTGTCGTCACCGTCGATGATGGCGACCCACTCCGAGTCGGAAGCCGTGATACCGGCTTTGAGAGCCGCTCCATAGCCCGAGTTGGAGTCCAGCGCGACGACACGGGCCCCCGTCGCCCGCGCGATCTTTCCGGATCCGTCGGTCGAGCCGTCGTCGACGATGACGA
>JAWVZD010000400.1:0-3248 GCA_033722395.1 Thermoanaerobaculia bacterium
GGCCGTTCAAGCCTCCGCCTGGGTGGGCGAGCTCGAGGAGGGTGTGAGCGCCAGCGCCTCGCCCAAGGACCTCGAGACGATGCTGCAGATGGTCTATCTCGGCTTCACCGCCCCGCGCAAAGACCCAGTGGCCTTCGAGACCTTCGTGGGGCGCATGCGCGGGCTGATCGAGAATCGCGGCGCGCGCCCGGAGACCGTCTTCCGGGACCGCCTGACCGAGGTCCTGTCGCAGGGACACCCGCGGCGCCGACCACCCGACGAGAGCTTCATCGAGGAGCTCGACCTCGAGACCGCCTACCAGGTGTACCTGGACCGCTTCGGCGACGCCAGCGACTTCACCTTCGTCATCGTCGGCAGCGTCCAGCCCGACACCATCAAGCCGCTGGTGGCCCGCTATCTCGGCGGCCTGCCGGCGACTCGTCGCGACGAGAGCTGGCGAGACGTCGGGGTGGAGAGCCCCGAGGGTGTGGAGCGATTCGCCGTCTATCGCGGTACCGAGCCGAAGAGCCGCGTGTCGATCGTGTTCACCGGTCCAGCAGAGTTCAGCCGCGACGCCGTCCAGGAGATGCGCGTCCTTACCGCGACCCTCTCCATCCGGCTGCGCGAGATCCTGCGCGAAGACCTGAGTGGCACCTACGGAGTGTCGGTCGGCGGAAGCGTCGATCCACGTCCCGACGAGGGGTACTCCCTCACCATCGACTTCGGTTGTGCACCGCAGAACGTCGATCGCCTCGTCGAAGCCGTGTTCGAAGAGATCCGTCGCTTCAAGAGCGAGGGAGTCGATCCGAGCTACGTCGACAAGGTGGTCGAGCAGCAGCTGCGCAAGCGCCAGACCGATCTGCGCGACAACTCCTTTTGGCTCGCCGCCCTCAAGCGCTACCTGACCGAAGACTGGGACCCGGCCGGGATCCTCGCCTTCGACGAGCTCGCCGAGGAGATCACTCGGGAGACCGTCGAGCAGGCGGCGCGACGCTATCTCGACGAGGAGCGCTACGTCCTCGGTGTGCTCTATCCGGAGGGCTGGTCGGAGCAGGAAGAGGCCGCCGGAGCGCGTTGACCGGGCCGGCCGTGCGGCGCCGACCGGCGGGCGAGAGGGAACTGACGTGACAGCGAAGGACACACTCTTCGATCGCGCCTCGAATCCCCTCGAGCTGTCGCCCGAGGCGATGCGACAACTGGTCGATGCCGCCATGGCGCGCCTGGTTCCCCTGCTCGAGTCCCTTCCCCGGCAACCGGCCGCCGATACCGAGGGAGGCGTCGAAGTGGCGCGCTCCCTGATCGAATCGGCACCCGAGAGCGGGCGTCCGCTCGACGAGATCCTCGACCTGTTGTTCGACAAGGCGGTGCCGAAGAGCTTCAACACCGCCGGGCCCGGCTACCTCGCCTACATCCCCGGCGGCGGCCTCTTCCAGAGCGCCGTGGCCGACCTGATGGCCTCGTCGTTCAATCGCTTCACCGGTGTCTTCGCCGCTGCGCCGGCTCTGGCCCAGCTCGAGGCCAACGTGGTGCGATGGTTCGCCGACATCGTCGGCTACCCGCCCGAGTCGCGAGGTATCCTCACCCCGGGGGGCTCGATCGCCAACTGGATCGGTCTGGTGACCGCCCGTCGCGAACGCCTCGGCGAGGCGTTTCACGACGGCGTCGTCTATACCTCCGATCAGAGCCACCATTCGGTTCTGAAATCGGCCATCCTGACCGGCTTCGCCGAGAGTCGCGTACGGCGCCTGCCGAGCGACTCGTCGCAGCGACTCGACCTCGCGGCTCTCGAGCGGGCCATCCGCGCCGACCGCGCTGCCGGCCTGCGGCCGGCCGTGGTGAACGCCAACGCCGGCACTACGAACACGGGTGCCATCGATCCGCTACCGGAGCTTGCCGACCTGGCGACGGCGGAAGGGCTGTGGCTGCACGTCGACGCGGCCTACGGCGGCTTCTTCGCCATGACCGAGCGCGGTCGGGACGCGCTGCGCGGCCTCGAGCGAGCCGACTCGCTGGTGCTCGATCCCCACAAAGCGCTCTTCCTGCCCTATGGCACGGGTGCCTTACTGGTGCGCGACGGTGAGGCCCTGCGTCGGACGCACGGCCTGCGGGCCGATTACATGCCGCCGATCCAGGACGATCCCGATCTGATCGACTTCTGCGAGATTTCGCCAGAGCTGTCGCGCCCGTTTCGCGGTCTGAGGGTGTGGCTCCCGATCCAGATGCACGGCCTCGATGCCTTCCGCCGCAACCTGGACGAGAAGCTCGACCTGGCGCACTGGGCGGCCGACGAGCTCGAGCGAATCGAGTCCGTCCGCCTGGTAGCGCGGCCTCGCCTTTCGCTGCTCGCCTTCCGGATCGAGCCACCCGGGCTCGAAGGCGAACCCCTCGAGGCATTCAACCGGGCCGTCCTCGACGGCGTGAATCAGCGCGGACAGGTCTACCTGACGGGTACCGTGCTCGACGGTCGCTTCGTTCTGAGGATCTGCGTGCTCTCCTTCCGCACCCACCGCGACCGCGTCGACACGGCGCTCGATCAGATCCGCGACGAGATCGAGCAGCGGCTTTCCGCATGAGCCGCTCGGTGTCCACCGAAGCCCACGGAGCGGAACCGTGAGGTACCCGAGCTCGGGACACCGCATGCTATATTCCGGCTCCGTCGCGGTCACCGTGAGCCGTCCGAGACAGTCGTCGTGAGGAAGCTGAACCAGAGGCCTCTCGGCCCGATGCGGAACGGCGCCGGCGCGGCGACCTTCCTCCTGCTGGTCGGTTTGGCGACCGCACCGCTCAAAGCAGGCGAAGAGCCGACTCGCTTCAAGATCCTCACCGAGCGCGAGGGGATCCACCGAATCTCTTTCGAGGAGCTCGAGCGAGCGGGTCTCCCTCCGGGCACCGATCGACTCGCCCTGACGAATCGCGGTCGAACGGTGCCGATGCTACGCCGCGATCCCGACGGCCGCTTCGGCTCCGGGGACGAGATCCTGTTCCACGCCGAGCACCTCGAAGGCGAGTTCTCCTACTACCACGAGCACACCCGTTACAACGTCTATTTTCTCGAGCTGGAAAGGGCGGGCTCACTCTTCGAGCCGATCGATCCGCCCAACGCCTCCGCTGCCTCGAACCCCGAGCCGCTGCTCTCCGGACGACGCCACTTCGAGAAGGACAAGATGTTGATGCGCTTCGGCGCCACCGGTCGAGCGGGCTCCTCAGACGCCTGGTTCTGGGCGCGCCTCACTCAGATCGACCAGGAGCCGTTCAGACTCGACCTCGAC
>JAWVZD010000401.1:0-3245 GCA_033722395.1 Thermoanaerobaculia bacterium
GCAGCGCCAGCGGGTGGCAATCGCCCGGGCGATGCTCGCCAATCCGCGCATCCTGATCCTCGACGAGGCGACCTCGTCGCTCGACAGCGAGAGCGAGATGCTCATCCAGGAGGGCCTCAGGCGCCTGAAGCGAGGCCGCACGACCTTCGTCATCGCCCACCGGCTCTCCACCATCATGGACGCCAGCCAGATCCTGGTGATGGAGGAGGGCGAGATCGTCGAGCGCGGCACTCATCCGGAGCTGTTGGCGATGAACGGCCGCTACAAGACGCTCTACGATCGCCAGTACCGCTTCGAGCACGATCTGTTCGTCAATCCCGGCGAAGACTGGGTGCCGCCGGAAGAGGACGAAGTGGCGGCGACTCCTCACTCGGAAGACGACGAGCTACCGTTCCGCGGGCTGCCGCGGGAGTAGACCCGCCCGATGCACGGCGCACGGTCCGAGCCGGGCGTGAGCGAGCGCACCCTCCGCTCGCTCGGCGAGGGGGATGCTCGCTCCAGGTGCGCCTGCTCGCTTCGGAGCGATGGCGGCTTGCGCAACTCCGGACCAAGGTTCGCAGGAGTCACGGAGCTGATGGCGGGTACGGCTAGAGGTTCGTGACGGCTGCCATCACTCCCCACCCACCGAAGTTCTCCGCCACCACGAAGGTCACCTGCGTCTCGCCGGCCGCGACCGGGACGACGATCGCGTCGAACAGGCCGATCGTGCCGAGATAGCGGTAGTCGCGGCTGCGGTAGGTGTTGTCGCCGCGGTAGACTTCCACCCCGTCGACGAAGACCCGCACGACGTCGCTGTAGCCGAACCGGAGCAGTCGGTGCCCTGGCTCCTCGGAGTCGATCGTGAGCTCGGCCAGCACGGCCCGGTTCTCGTCGTCGACGCCCTCCGACCAGGCCAGGTTGACGAACCCCTCGGGCTCGACCTCGCGCCGAGTCCAGGCGAGCCGCGAGAGCAGGGCTTCGTCGAGGGTCAGCGCGGGTCGCTGGTCGGGAGGGAACGCCTGCGAGATCCGCCAGCTTCGGATCAGACCCTCGACCTCGAGCGGTTCGACCGGCGGTGGGTCGGCCGCCGGAAAGTCGTCGGGCACACCCTCCCGGAATTCGAAGTTGGCGAAGTGAGCCGGTGCGAATCCGGAGCGCAGGCCGATCGAGCCGGCGCGCACCGGCCGCTTCAGGGTCGGAATGAGATGGACCTCGTCGTCCAGACTCACCGTGGCCCGGCTGCCCGAAAAGGCGATCTCGACGTGCATCCACTCGTCGAATCGATAGGTGAACGGGGGCGCGAACGCCGGAGCGTAGTAGAGCTGCCAGCCCGAGACACCCTGCACCTCGGGGGTGTACTGGCTGGCGTCGGGCTGGCCGCTCTGATGCGGCCGGAAGTAGAAGTTTTCGAAGTCGCCCGGCTCGCCGAGGCGGAACATCGCGCCGCTGAAACCGCGTTCCGGACCGAAGGCGATGTCGAACTCGACGACACCGTCGGTGAGCTCGACCTCGGGTAGCCAGGCGCGCCCGCCGTCGAGGCGCAGTGCGACCCTTCCATGGTGCTCGACGATCTCGGCGCTGTCGGCGTCGAATACCCAGCGGGGGTCGTCGAAGGGGACCTCGTCGGCGAGCGCCGGCGCGAGCAGAGCGCCGCCGAGGACCAGGAGGAGGCCCGGAAGCATGATCGGTGTGGTCCGATGAGTCATGGGTGTAGCTCCTTCCCGCCGTCGCTCGGCCCAGGTGGGCGACTCGGGTGCCCGAGTCGAGCGCCCGACTCGAGTTCCCGGTGGAGCGTGGCAGGTGAATCGATCGTCGGGTCGATAGTCTGTACGGGCGCCGCGCTACAGGGTTCTCGAGGGCACGGCGGTTCGGAGGCCGCGAACCCGATCGAGAGCGGCCCGGTAGGGCTCAGTGGCGCCGGCAGCGGGTGGGCTCGGCGCCGTCGGCCGACGTCAGCTCCGGCCGCCAGCGGAAGCGCTCTTCGGCCGCGCCGCCCTCGACGGCGTCGGCGATCCAGCCGCCCAGGAGCGGGGCGAACTTGAAGGCGTGGCCGCTGCCGCCGCTGGCGACGACGAGGCCCGGCAGCTCCGGGTCGCCGGCGATCCAGAAATGCTCGTCGGGGGTGTCGCAGTAGGGGCAGAGGCGATCCTGGACGACCTCGGCGTCGGCCAGGTCGGGAACGGTCTCGGCGAGGAACTCGCGCAACGCAGCGGTGGCCTCCGGCGGTACGGCGAGAGAGCCGTCGGCGCCCCCTTCGAGGCCCTCGGCGTGGCGCCCGATCTTGACCACGGCGTGCACCGGATGGAGCGGAAAGCCGTAGTAGCCGGTACGGGTGATGTCGGCCAGGAAGACCGGGAACCGGTCGGCGCGGAAGCGCTCCGGATGGCGCGGCCGGAGGTGCCAGACCGGTTGGTAGGTGCGACGGAGCGATCGCGCCAAGCGTGGCTCGAGCTCGGCGGTCCACGACCCCGCGGCGAGCACCACCCGGTCGGCCCGGTGTCGTTCGCCGGAGGCGTCCTCGACGCCCGTGACCCGGCCCTCCTCGACGACTAGACGCTTTGCCGCCGTCTGCGGCAGGATGCGGACCCCGGCCTGCTGAGCGTCCTCGGCGAGGGCCCAGACCACCGCCGCGCTCTCGACGTAGCCGCCGCCGGGATCGAAGATCCCTTCGGCGAAGCCGGCCTCCGCCCAGGTGGGCCATCGGCGGGCGAGCTCCGTCGGGCCGACGGTCTCGACGGCGTGACCGTGCTCGGCGAGCAGAGTACGACTGTCGTGCTCGAACTCCCCGGGTGCGGCCGGCTGGCGCCGCAGCAGTAGGAGACCGGTCTCGTGGTAGAGGGCCGGCCGGCCCTCCTGGCGCCAGGCGTCGTTCCAGTCGAGCCAGCCCTGCCGGGCGCGCTCCGCCGCCTCGGTGTAGAAGGCGTCGACGCCGTACTCGAGGCGTACGATCTTGCTGATGTCGGTGCTGGCGGCCGCCGGTCGCGGCAGAGCACCGGCCTCGAGCAGGGTCACACGGTAGCCGCGGCGCGCCAGCTCGAGGGCGGCAGTCGCACCGAAGATGCCGCCTCCGACGATGACCACACTGTCGACCACAACGTTCCTTTCGCGGTCGTGCCCGCCGCGCCGGCTCGCTACCAGCCCAGGATCCAGGCGAAGATCAGGGGAGCGACGATCGTGGCGTCGGACTCGATGACGAAGCGCGGCGTGTCGGCGGCCAGCTTGCCCCAGGTGATCTTCTCGTTCGGCACCGCTCCCGAGTAGGAGCC
>JAWVZD010000402.1:0-3238 GCA_033722395.1 Thermoanaerobaculia bacterium
GGGGACCGATCTGACGCGCGAGGTTTTTCGCATCCTCGAGCGCACCGGGCTCAACTTCATCGGTAACGTCGAGGGACGCGCGGTGTTCGACGGTAGCGCCGATGTGATCGTCTGCGACGGGTTCATCGGCAACGCCATCTTGAAAGCGTCCGAGTCGATCGCCGAGCTGGTGTCGAGCATGCTGCGTGAAGAGCTCGAGCGGACGATCTTGAGCCGCGCCGGCTACCTGCTGGCGCGCGGCGCCTTTCGCAACCTCGCCCGCCGTACCGACTACGCCGAGACCGGCGGGGCGCCGTTGCTCGGCGTCATGGGCGCTTGCATCGTCGGTCACGGGCGCTCGAACGGCACCGCGATCAAGAACTCGATCCTCCGGGCCGCCGAGTTCTGTCAGGCCGAAGTCCATTTGAAGATCCGCGACAAGGTGGCCGAGCTGCACTCGCAGGAGGAGCGCCTGCTCGGCGGCGCGACCGCCCGGGAGGTGCCCGCCGGATGAGCCGCATGAGAGGGACGATCGTCGGCACCGGCCGCAAGGTGCCGGAGAAGGTGCTGACGAACGCCGAGCTCGAGCAGCTGGTCGACACCTCGGACGAGTGGATCACGGCGCGTACCGGCATCAAGGAGCGGCGGATCTGCGGCGAGCACGAGGCGCTGTCGGATCTGGCGATTCCTGCGGTCGAGGAGGCGCTCGAGATGGCCGGCCTCGACGGTGCGGCCGTCGACCTGGTCATCTGTGCCACGGTCTCCGCCGACATGCCGTTCCCCGCCACCGCCACCAAGATCCAGGACAGGATCGGAGCGACCGAGGCGGCGGCTTTCGACATCTCGGCCGCCTGCACGGGATTCATCTACGGGCTCGGTATCGCGCAGCGCTTCATCCAGAGTGGCGGGTCGCGACGGGCCGTCGTGGTGGGGGGCGAGGTGCTGTCGAAGTATGTCGATTGGACCGATCGCGCCACCTGCGTGCTCTTCGGCGACGGCGCCGGCGCGGTGGTGCTCGAGGCGACCGACGAGGACGGGCGCGGCATCCTGAACGTCTCGATGCACTCCGACGGATCGCTGGGAGAGTTGATCTACCGGCCGGGCGGCGGCAGCCTCAATCCGCCGTCTCCGGAGACCCATGCCGAGGGACTCGACTTCATCAAGATGCGCGGCAACGAGACCTTCAAGATCGCCGTGCGATCGCTGGCCCAGGTCAGCGACGAGGCGCTCGAGGCCTGCGGCTTGGAGCACGCCGACGTCAGCTGGTTCATCCCGCACCAGGCGAATCAGCGCATCATCGATGCCGTCGGGGCCCGGCTGGAGATCCCGGAAGGGCGGACCTACGTCAATATCGAGCGCTACGGCAACACCTCCGCCGCCTCCATTCCGATCGCACTCGACGAGCTGAACCGCGCCGGCGAGATCGAGCCGGGCGACATCCTGTTGTTCTCGGCCTTCGGCGCCGGCCTCGTCTGGGGCGCCGGCGTGGTGCGCTGGTAGTGGGGAGGGAGGGAGGCGTGAGAACAGCCTTCGTCTTTCCGGGTCAGGGGTCGCAGTCGGTCGGCATGGGCCGCGCATGGGCGGAGCGCTCGGCCGCCGCGGCGGCCGTCTTCGAGCGCGCCGACGAGGTGCTCGGCTTCCCGCTGAGCCGGCTGTGCTGGGAAGGCCCGGCGGAGGAGCTGCAGCTCACCGCCAATACCCAGCCGGCGATTCTGACGGTTTCGGTCGCCATCCACGCCGCCCTGATCGAGCACGGCTTGGAGGCGGTGGCGGGGGCCGGTCACAGCCTGGGCGAGTACTCCGCGCTCGTCGCGGCTGGGAGTCTCGAGCTCGATGACGCGCTACGCCTGGTGCGGCGCCGTGGTGAGCTGATGCAAGAGGCGGTTCCGGTCGGTGAGGGGGCGATGGCGGCGGTGCTCGGGCTCGAGGCGGGCGAGGTCGAGGCGGTCGCCGCGGCGGCGGCCGGTGACGAGGTCTGTGCCGTGGCCAACTACAACTCGCCCGTCCAAACGGTCCTCGCCGGCACCAGCGCGGCGATCGAGAGGGCGATCGCCCTCGCCAAGGAACGGGGGGCGCGGCGGGCGATCCCGCTGCCGGTCTCGGCGCCGTTCCACTCACCCCTGATGGCTCCGGCGCGGGAGGGGATGACCCCGCTCCTCGAATCGACCGAGATCGCGGCGCCACGGCTCCCGGTGGTGACCAACGTCGACGCCGTCGAGGCCGACTCTGGTGCCGCCGTGCGGGACGCACTCGTGCGGCAGATCGACCGACCGGTGCGTTGGGTCGAGTCGGTCCGACGGTTGGTCGATGGCTACGGCGTGGCGCGGTTCGTCGAAGTCGGACCGGGCTCGGTGCTCTGCGGTCTGGTACGCCGCATCGAGCCCGGGGCCGAGACCGTCGCCGCGGCAGAACCGGAGATTCTCGACGAGATCGGCACGAGCTCGGAGTGAACCGCAACGGGAAAGGCGGACGGATGTTCGATCTGAGCGGCTCGACAGCTCTGGTGACGGGGGCCTCGCAAGGTATCGGCGCGGGGATCGCCCGAGCTCTGGCGGCACATGGCGCCAAGGTGGTGCTGGCGGCTCGAAGCGGCGACAAGCTGGCGCGGCTGGAGGAGAAGATTCGCCAAGACGGGGGAGAGGCGAGCGCTTTCGAGCTCGACGTCGCCGACCCGGAGGCGGTGGCGGAGCGGCTCAAGCAACTGCCCGAGGGCTTCACCGAGGTCGATATCCTCGTCAACAACGCCGGCATCACGGACGACAACCTGTTGGCGCGCATGAGCGTCGAACAGTGGGAGCGCGTGCTGGCGACCAATCTGACCGGTACCTACGCCGTCACCAAGGCGCTCTGTCGGGGCATGATGAAGCGTCGCCGCGGCCGGGTGATCATCGTCTCCTCGGTCGTCGGTCTGATGGGAAACGCCGGTCAGACGAACTATGCCGCCGCCAAGGCGGGACTGATCGGCTTCGCCAAGTCCCTGGCGCGGGAGCTGGCCAGTCGCCACGTAACGGTCAACGTGGTCGCGCCCGGCTTCGTCACCACCGACATGACGGCCGAGCTGGCCGAGAACAGCCGTGCAGAGCTCGAGCGCTCGATCCCGCTCGAGCGGCTCGGAACGGTCGAGGACATCGCCGCGGCGGTCGTCTATCTGGCGAGCGAAGAGGCCGGCTACGTGACCGGCCACGTGCTCAACGTGTCCGGCGGCATGTACATCTGACGAACGGCGGCGGTTAGACTCGCTCGGTGGATTGTGCTACAA
>JAWVZD010000403.1:0-3236 GCA_033722395.1 Thermoanaerobaculia bacterium
GATCGCTGACGGCAAGATTCGCCTCAGCGACTTCGGCCTCGACATCACGCCGCAGACCCTCCGGGACGCCATCTCTACGTCGTCTTGGCGGAAGAGCGCGCGAGGGCGTCGTGCGCTTGCCAATCTGACCATCGTCAGGGGTCCCGCAATTGCGGTTCGTCGCCACACCGCAAGGTACGAAGCAGCAGTAGTCGCCGACGTGATTCGTGAGCAGCTTCTCGAGGCCCGCGTGTCGTTTTCCTTCGAGACCGTGATGTCGCATCACTCGAAGATCGAATTCATGCAGCGCGCAAACGAGGCCCGCTACAGCTGCTACCTGTATTACGTGTGTACCGAGGATCCTCTGATCAATGCCGAGCGAGTCAAGATGCGCGAGCAGGAGGGCGGTCATGGTGTCCCGGACGAGAAGATCGGCTCCAGGTACATTCGATCTCTCCAGCTCCTACCCCAGGCGATTTCCCTGTCGTATCGTGCTTTCATTTTCGACAACTCTCGGAAGACCAGTGACTCCGGCGTGGATGCGGGCGATCTCTTGTTTCTCGAGTACAAGCAAGGCGAGCTACGCCAACGTCACCGCACCCGGCTCCCGGGTTGGATGCTGAAGCACGCTCCTGGGATCTAGTCCTCACCTGCAAGGGCCTACCGGAAAGCACCAGGAGCTGGATCTGTCAGCTCCTCATCCGGCGATGCCAGTAACTCCCTCCTCGACCGCGAACGCCGCCAGGTGGCAGATCGCCCCCTGGTGCCACACGCCCGCCCCGGCCAGATCGTCTCCCTCGAGCTCCATCTCGAAGCCGAGGTCGGGCTGGGTCGCGGCGGGGGCGAGGCGTGGGCGGACGGTGGCGAGGAACCGCCTCGCCTTCGCCAGGTCGCGCTCGACGCCGAGCGACTCGCTTCGCGAGGCGACCTCGTCGGCTCGCCCCCGATCGGCCACCGCCTGGAAGAAGTAGGCGTCGGCCAGGCGGGGCCAGAGCTTGGCGAGGGTCTCGGGCTCGTCGAAGAGATCGAAGCCGACGACCTCGCCGCCCACCACCGCCAGCACCCCTGACGCCCCGTCCGGGAGCGCCAGTTGCTCGCGGTAGGTCTCGAGTCGCGGTCTGGTCGCCTCGTAGGCGTCGACCGCGTCGCGGGTCGGCGACTCGGCGGCGACGGCCGAGAGCTGCTCTTCGACCGACTCCCAGACCACCCCCTGATCGCTCATCGCCCGGCCCCCGGCCGCCCGCGCCTGCTGGGCGCTCTTGACCTTCCGGTGGCGCAAGCGCGGGTGGCTGAAGGCGCCCGCCCGGAAGCGCCGCTCCCGGTAGCTCCACCGCCCCTGCTCGACACACGAGACCGGCAGCTCGAACTTCGTCTTCCCGGCCACCAGTACCGTCAGGTTGACCGTCCGGTTCTGCTTCGCCCCGATCAGGATCTGCCCCTCGGGGATCAGGATCGGCTCGACCGCCTGGTTGTCGACCGCCAGAAGCGGCACCGAACCGCCCTCGCTCACCTCCTCGACCGCGGCCTCCTCGGCAGCGAGCGCATCGTCGAGGAGCACGTAGCGCCTCTCGTCCCCAGCGCTCGCGGAGCCCGTCTCCGCCCGCACCAACGGCACCAGCGTCAGGTTCTCGTAGTGGACCGCCTTGCCGGTCTCGATCGCCCCGAGCCAAGCCTTGGCGGCCTCGAGGGTGCTTCCCATCTCCATCGATTCGTCTCCCATAGCGACAATCCTCCTGTTCTCCCCGTCAGAGGAGCTCTTGCGTCAACGAGTTGTGGCGAGGGCTCTCGGGGTACGGGAGGAGTTTGGCAGGTCGACCTGTCAGAACCTGTCAGGGACGGGGTGTGAGAATCGACTATGCCTCGATCGCCAGGGCTCGGCGCAGCGCGTCGGGCGCGAGATCCGCTCCGTTCGGCCAGGAGACGGCTCCGAACTCGTCGATCGTCACCTGCTGGAAGAGCTCGGGGTCGGCGAGCGGCTCGAACATCGGCCCGAAGAGCCGATCGGAAAGATCCACCACGCCACACGCTCCGTCCTCGAATTCGACGTAGAGCTTGTGACCGGATCGAGCCTCGACCTTCCGCACGCGCTTCACGAGCCCACCTTACTCCAGTGGATCGAGTGTGTACAAAGAGAGGTGCTTGCGTCCCACGGAGCCGCCTATCATGAGCCTTCTCCAAGAAGGACGAAGGAGGTAGTGGAGAATGCCGATAGCCGACGAGCGTGCGCGGGGCGTGCTCCTCGGTCTCGCGGCCGGGGACAGGATCGGCGGTCCGATCCGGATGGCGCTTCGCGTCGCCGAGAGCCTGCGGGCGTGCGGCCGCTTCGACGCCGACGACATCGGCCGTCGCTACCTCGCCTGGTACCGCGACGGCGCCTTCGATACCGGCCCCACCGCGGGCCGCGTCCTCGAGCTCGTCGACGAGGGGCTCTCGTTCCGGGAGGCCGCCGAGCGGGTCGACGCGGAGTCCGGTGGGCTCACCGCCGGCTGCAACCCCGCTCATCGCGCGGCGTCCCTCGCCCTCTCCCCGACGATCGACGACGCGGAGCTCGCCGACTGCGCCCGGGCCGAGGCGGCGCTCACGCATCGCCACCCGCTCGCGGGCGACGCGGCCGCCGCCGTGGTCGTCCTCTGCCGGGCGCTGGTGCGCGGCACCGACTGGTGCGATGCCCTGGCGCTCGCCTCCGAGGGCCGACTGACGGAGACCGCCCGTGCCCTCGATCCGGAACGCTCTTCGGATCCCGGCAAAGGCGGCTTCGCTCCCGAGGCGCTCGGAGCGGCGGTCCACTTCGTCGACCGAGCCGACGCATTTTCCGCCGCTCTCGACCGGGCCTTAGCCTTCGCCGGCTCCGCGAACTACTGTCCGGTGTTGGTCGGGAGCCTCGGCGGCGCGCGGTGGGGAGCAACCGCCGTCGACCCCGCCCGGCTCGAAGTTCACCGCAGGCTCGTCCCGGAGATCGAGGCCACCGCCCAGGCCCTGGCGCGATCCTGGGCGTCGGAGAACGGCGCCGGCTAGCCCCGAGTAGTCAGCGACTCACCGCATGGCTCGCTGGTATGCTTCGGCCGCTCCACCCATCCTCCGAAACCACCCGCGGCCGGCACCGGTCGGCGGCGGGAGTCGTCATGCGCAAACTGGCAACGGTCATCGCAGAGACATCGTCCCCACCACTGCCGGGAGCGAGAGCCGAGTGGCAGCGGTAGCCCGATCGATCCGCATCTTCGAGCTGGTCCACTACCTCTCGACCCGGCGCGGCCGGC
>JAWVZD010000404.1:0-3230 GCA_033722395.1 Thermoanaerobaculia bacterium
ACGCGATCTACTGGAACAACAGGGCGAAGCGCCGGCCGACGCGCTTCGGATGGACTGGAGCGCTGGCCGCATTCTTGCGCAGGCAGGTCGCGGTGGAGAGAGCGTCGACGTATTCCGCTCAGCGCGAGATGGCTTCATTCAACTAGGACTAGCCGCCGAAGCAGGACAAATTTCTTTGGACCTCGCACTAAGCCTTCTCCAACTCGGGCGTATAGCCGAGTTGAAGGAGGTCGCGCAGGAGATGCTGCCGATCTTCCGATCGCGCCTGCTCCACGCAGAGGCTCTGGCGGCGATCGAGTTCTTCCGCGAGGCGGTGATGGCCGAGACCATCACCGCCGGGCAGATTCACGCCGTCGCCGACTTCCTCGTGCGCCTGGAGTCGGACAAGACCGCGCGCTTCAAGAGGCCTTCCTAGTCAAAAAAAGCCCCGAATAAATCGCGATGTCGCGTGTTCTTAGTCGGACTCGATTACAGTCTTTCCGTACTGCGTGACGGATTCCGTCTGACTCCCCGAGTCGAAGAACATCCCGGCGAACAGACCGAAGAAGGCGAAGATGGGAATGACGAAGCGCTCCATGACCAGATCTCCTTTCTCGGGGTTGTCGAACGACTCGCTTCAGTGCGAGGCGCTGACGCGCCCGAAACCAGAGTGACGATAGACCTTCCCGGCCGCTGCAACATTGCAGCGGCGGAAGTTCCCTCGTAGCGAGCGGCTCACGCCGCTCCGCTTCTGGAGCGCCAACCGACTCCTCCGACCCGCCCTCTCGCCCGGAACGGACGACGGACCAGAAGCGAACTACTCTGTGCCCATTGTCGGTGGCTCGGCCGTCTTGAGTTTCGTGCGGTGATGCTGCCCGAAATTCGAGGACCCGGAGCTTTGCGTCCCCGGCTTTCGCCGGGTTTGCCATTTCGGGTTTGGCCCCTGATTTCTAGCAGATCAAGAGCTCGATTGTCAAAGCTCGCGCGGAGCACCGCGCCGCGCGAGCTGCCCCGCTAAGTGCAGCTGTCGCAGGGGGATGGGGCGCTCGCGACGGTTCTGACCCGGGTCGTGGTCGCGGCCCGAGGAGCTCACGCGCTTCGGGGGTGCGGAGTCCCGGGGTCAGGAGCCAAGGGTCTAGAATGGAGTCCATGGACCGCGATCGCCGCATCGCCTGGAGCTTTCTGGGTCGCGTCGGCTACCGGCCCGGCGTCGAGCTGCAGGAGTCGATCCGCGACAGGCTGCGCCGCGGCGAGGGTCTCGAGCACCTGCTGCTGCTCGAGCACCCGCCGGTCTACACCCTGGGGCGGAGCGCCCGACGCTCGGACATCGTCGCGATCCCGGAGTGGCTCGCCGCGCGCGGGGTCGAGGTGGTCGAATGCGACCGTGGTGGCCAGGTGACCTACCACGGCCCGGGTCAGCTGGTGGGCTACCCGGTGATCGACCTCTCGCCCGACCGGCGCGACGTCAGGCGCTACGTGCGCGATCTTCGAGCGGTGCTGGTGCGCACCCTGGCCGACTTCGACGTCGAGGCGCGCGGCGAGGGAGATCCGGATCGCATCGGCGTCTGGGTGGGGCAGGCCAAGATCGCCTCGATCGGTGTCCATCTGAGCCGCTGGATCACCACCCACGGCTTCGCCCTGAACGTCTCCACCGAACTCGGCTACTTCGACGGCATCGTGCCGTGCGGGCTCGCCGGTGTCCGGATGACGTCGATCGAGCGCATCACCGGAGCACGGCCGGCGCTCGTCGAGGTGGGGGAGCGGCTGGCGCGGCATTTCGCCGACGTCTTCGAACGGCCGCTCGAGCGGCGCGCCCCGGACGAGGTGTGGGCGGAGCTGGCCGGAGCGCCGCAGGACGATCCTCCGAGATCGATCGCTTCCGGCGCGGAAGGGCCGCCGGCCGGCTGGCGCGACGCCCACGACCAGGGAGCCGACCGGTGAGCCGGAGCGGCGACATCGCGGTGGGCCTGAACGCGGTCATCATGGCGGTCACCGAGGACCAGCCGCGCGTCCTGACCGTCGACTCGACGGCGGAAGGAGCGGCCGAGACCGAGCGCCCCGCCTTGCCCTATGGCCCACTCGACGCCGAGGCCGACCGCACCCTCGAGCTCGGCTTGCGCGACTGGGTGCGCCAGCAGACCGGCCTGGACCTCGGCTACGTCGAGCAGCTCTACACCTTCGCCGATCGGGATCGCGACCCGAGCCGTCGCCGCGGTGGCCCGCGGCTGCTCTCGGTCGCCTATCTCGCCCTGGTGCGCGAGGTCGAGAAGGTGGCCGGCGAGGGCTCGCGCTGGCGCGACGTCTACGCCTTCTTCCCCTGGGAGGACTGGCGCGACGGACGGCCGGAGGTCATCGAGCGGATCCGCGAGGCCGTGCCCGAGTGGGAGGAGGCGGGCTCGTCGGCGGAGGAGCGCGAGCGTCGCGCCGAACGCGCCGAGCTCGCCTTCGGACTCGGCGGAGCCGGCTGGGACGGCTATCAGGTGCTCGAGCGCTACGAGCTCTTGTACGAGATCGGCCTGGTGCGCGAGGCCTGGACCGATGCCGACCGCGAGGCCGAGATCGGTTCGCGCGAGCTCCTCGGCGAGCCGATGGCGCTCGACCATCGCCGTATCCTGGCGACGGCGCTCTCCCGCGTGCGCGGCAAGATCAAGTACCGACCGGTGGTCTTCGAGCTCATGCCGCCGCAGTTCACCCTCTTCCAGCTCCAGAAGGTGGTCGAGTCCCTCGCCGGCGTCGAGCTCCACAAGCAGAACTTCCGCCGCCTGGTGGAGAAGGGCGGTCTGGTCGAGGGCACCGGCCGCATCGACCCCCAGACCGGCGGACGCCCCGCCGAGCTCTTCCGCTTCCGCCGCGAGGTGCTACGCGAGCGCCTGGCCCCGGGCTTCGGCGTGCCCTCGCCTCGGCCGCCGCGGGCTTAGTTCCACTGCCTCGGCTGAGGCGGCTACCGTTCCCGTCCAGACTCGGGTGAGGTCTCCGCAGAAAGCGCCGCAGGCGCCGAGACCCTCTTGCGGCCCCTTATGCTCACTGGTACTATAAGGATCTCCTTTTACTCAACATGAGGATAAGGAGAGTCGGGAGCCAGCATCCTGCTCCGGCGAAGCGAGCCGCGACGAACGATCGAAGCTTCGAGCCCGAGCCCCGAGCTTCGAGACCCGAGACCTCCGACCGATGGAAGGAGCCGCCTCATGAGTCCTACCGAAACCGCAGCCGCTACCGCGACCGCCCCCACGCCCGAGCTCGCCTGCGCGGAG
>JAWVZD010000405.1:0-3230 GCA_033722395.1 Thermoanaerobaculia bacterium
CGTGGCATGGAAGCGGTTGACCTGCATCAGCACCGGCCGCAGATACCATTTCAGAAAGAGGTGGAAGACCGCCTTGCGCGCCAGCACCAGGAGGCGGCCGACGACCGGGCGAGGCGAGGCGCAGACCGGCTCGTCGACGAGCTCGCTCGACGCGAGGTCCGCCAAGCGGAGGCGCAGCTCGTCCGACTCGCTACCCGTCGAAGCGAGCTCGGCGTGTCGCTGCCGGACGCCGGAGCGCAGACGATCGAGCACCTCGGCGACGTTCTCGCGCTCGACGGCGTCATCCTGTCGCTCCTTCGGACTCATCCGAGATCTCCCCGAAATTCGATCGGCCCACTCTAGCACTGCTCCGACTCGGTACCGACCGCAGTCCACCGCCCGGACCCCCCCACTGATCCGAGCTAAGATCGACCGGCATGCCGTCCTCTACACGCCGCCGCACGGCCATCGGAATCGACCTCCGCGGGCTCGTCGGCACCCCGACCGGTATCGGTTACTACACTCTCGCCCTGCTCACCGAGCTGGCTCGATCGAGCGACCTCAGGCTGGTCGGGATGGCGCACCGTCCGCCGCAGCACGCCGACGAGCTGGCGGCGGCCGGAGTCGAGATCGAGGTCCGGCGAGCACCGTCCGGGGTCTTGTGGCAGCAGTTCGTGGTGCCACGGCGGCTCGCCCTGGGCGATCTCGATCTCTTCTGGTCGCCGCTCCTGACGCTGCCGCTCGACCTGCCGGTGCCGGGAGTCGCCACCATTCACGACCTGACGCCGCTGCTCTATCCAGAGACACACCGCTTCAAGGTGCGCTGGAGCATCCTGCCGTTCCTGGGCCGCACGCTGGCCATCGCGGCCAGAGTGGTCACCGACTCCGAGGCGACCGCCCGGGATCTCGAGAGGTACTATCCCGAGTGCTCGGCCCGCCTCGAGGTCATCTATCCGGGAGTCGATCCGATCTTCCGACCGGCGAGCCCCGACGAGCTGGCCGCCATCCGCCGCGATCTCGACATGCCGGACGGCTACCTCCTCTACTCCGGCACCCTCGAGCCGCGCAAGAATCTCGACCTGCTGCTCGATGCCTGGGAGGCCGCCCGGGAGGTCGCCCCCGACACCCTCCCGCTGGTGCTGACCGGGCCGGCTGGCTGGTCCGGCAAGGCGTTTTTCCGCCGCCTCGAGTCGCTCGGTCCGCAGGGCGTACGCTGGCTCGGTCGGCTCGAGCGCCGCCGCCTGGTCGAAGTCATGCAGGCGGCGCGCTGGTTCGTCTATCCGTCGATCGCCGAGGGCTTCGGCCTACCGGTCGCCGAAGCGATGGCGAGCGGAGTGCCGCCGATCGTCAGCTCGTCGTCGAGCCTCCCCGAGATCGTCGGCGCCGCCGGCTTGACGATAGACCCCTACGATGAGACCGACCTCGCGGCGCTTTTCGCCAGCCTGCCCGATCGAACCGACGAGGAACGCGATCTCGCCACGCGCGCGGTCGAGCGAGCGGCGCGATTCTCCTGGCCCGAGGCGGCCTCCGAGCTTCGCCGCGTATTCCGAACCGCGGCTTCGGTCTGATCCGGTCGCCGTATTACACTCACCCCACCGCCCGGCGACATCGGCGCGGCCCCCTCGATCGATTCGGAGAGCTCGGACGTTGGCCTACACCATCGGCATCGATGCCCGCAAGCTGGGCGACTTCGGCATCGGCACCTATATCCGCAACCTCGTCCAGTGGCTGGGAAAGATCGACCAGGAGAATCGCTACGTCCTCTTCGTCGGCTCGGCCAGTCGCGATCTCGCGCTCGACCTGCCGGACAACTTCCGCCTGGTGTTCGAGAGCGCGCCGGTCTATTCGGCGCGCGAGCTCCTCGCCCTGTCGTGGAAGCTCTTTCGCTTGCGACTCGACCTCTACCACGCCACCCACTACGTCCTGCCCGCCGTGGTGCGCTGCAAGGCGGTGGTGACGATCCACGACATCATCCACCTGCTCTATCCCGAGTTCCTGCCCAACCGGCTCGCCCTCCTCTACGCCCAACGGATGATCCGGCGTAGCCTGACGCGTGGTGATCGGATCATCGCCGACTCGCGCAACACCCGCAGCGATCTGATGGCCTACTTCGATACCGACGGGCGCAAGATCGAGGTGATCTACCCCGGCGTCGACGAGGTCTTCCGGCAGCCGCTGGCACCGGCGGCGGTCGAGGCGGTGCTCGCCGAGCACGAGATCGAGCGGCCCTATCTACTCTTCGTCGGCAACCCCAAGCCGCACAAGAACCTCGACAACGTCGTGCGCGCCTTCGCCAAGCTGGTCGCGAGCAACGGCTTCGACGGCGATCTGGTCTGCGTCGGCGGCCGCGACGACAATCAGTTTCGTGTCGCCCACCGGGCCGAGAGCCTCGGGATCAGCGACCGGGTCCGGCTCCTCGGCCACGTGTCGGACGAGTCGCTGCCGGCGATCTACCAGGGGGCCACGCTGTTCCTCTACCCGACCCTCTACGAGGGCTTCGGGCTGCCGGTGGTCGAGGCGATGGCCTCAGGAGTTCCGGTCATCACCTCGTCGACGTCCTCGCTCAAAGAGATCGCCGCCGGCCATGCCCAGCTCGTCGACCCTCTCGACGTCGACCAGATCGGGCGCGAGCTCCAGCGCCTGCTGGGCGACGCCGACCTCTATGCTCGCCTGGTCGAGGCCGGGCGGCGGCGAGCGGAGCAGTTTCGCTGGCAGCGCACGGCGGAACGCACGCTCGAGGTCTACGAGAGCGCCATCGCCTCGGACTATCCGCCGGGGGTCACCTCTTGACGCCGATCCCACCCCGGGTGGCCTTCGTGCACGACTGGCTGACCGGGATGCGGGGCGGCGAACGCGTCCTGGAGTCGCTACTCGAGCTGGCTCCCGGGGCGCCGATCTATACCCTCTTCCACCTCCCCGGATCGGTGAGCGAGGCGATCGAGTCGCATCCGATCGTCACCAGCTTCCTGCAGCACGCCCCTGCGCGCCGCCGACACTACCGCAGGCTGCTGCCGCTCTTCCCGACCGCCATCGAGGAGTTCGACCTCTCCTCCTACGATCTGATCGTCAGCACCAGCCATTGCGTGGCGAAGAGCGCGTTGCGGGTCGGCGACACCTTCCATCTGTGCTACTGCCACACGCCGTTGCGCTACATCTGGGTTCAATAAGTAGCCTTCTTCCCACACCGCACCGGTCCGGTGGCACGCCTGCGCGGAAGGATTCTCGCCGAGCTCCGACGCTGGGACCGTGCC
>JAWVZD010000406.1:0-3228 GCA_033722395.1 Thermoanaerobaculia bacterium
GGAGCACGGTGCCAAGGCCGCGGCGGCGATCACCGCCTTCATCTTCCCCTTCGCCTTCCTCGTCGGAGGCCTGGTCAACCAGATCGGACGATGGCTGACGAGCTGATCACCTGTCCACTGTGCGGCTACGAGTTCTCGCGTACCGACACGCTCTGTCACCACGGTTGCCCGCTGGGGGCGGTCTGCCGAATGGTGCGTTGCCCGAGTTGCGCCTACGAATATCCGGAGCATCCGCCGCGCGTCTCGTGGCTCGACCGGCTGCTGGGGCGAAGGGAGGCCCCGGCTCCCTGTCCGCCCGAGACGGTTCGTCCGGCCAGTGAGCTCGCGGCGGGTACGCGGGCCTCGGTGCTTTGTGGGGGTTCGTCGAACGGCTCCAGACAGCGAGCCTTGACGGTCTTCGGACTGGCGCCCGGTGCCGAGATCGAGGTGATTCAGCAGAGTCCGGCGTGCGTGCTGCGGGTCGGAGAGACCGAGCTGGCGCTCGACCCCGAGATCGCCCGACAGATCCTGGTCGAGCCGAGTTAGTATCGCGGTTGGATGACCGCGACACCGCGGGCGGTGAAGAACCGGGTTTGGGAGCTCCTCGAGCCTCCGGCGAAGGGCGATCGGGCGAGTCACCAGTGGGATCTCCTGGTCATCGGCGCCGTCTTGGCCAGTGTCACCGGCAGGGTGCTGGTGACCCTGCCGACGCTCACGCCGGATCAGCGGGAGCTGTTGGCCGCTGTCGAGGCGGTCACGGTGGCCCTGTTCGGGCTCGAGGTGCTGGGACGCGTTTGGGTGGCCGACCTGGCGAGGCCGGGCGAGCCGCTGCCGCGCCTGCGCTACCTGACCTCGCCGATGGGCATCGTCGATTGGGTCGCCGTCACACCCCTCCCCCTGACGCTCCTTTTCCCGCGCTGGGAAACGGCGCTCGCGGTCTTGGCGTTACTCAGAATCCTGAAGCTGGTGCGGTACTCGCCGGCTCTGCGCACGCTGTACAGAGTGGTGCTCAACGAGCGCAGAGTCCTCGAAGGCGCCGCCACCGTCATGCTGGTGCTTCTCCTCTTCTCGTCCACCGTGGTCTTTCTCGTCGAGCGGCAGATCCAACCGGAGGCCTTCGGTAGCATTCCGGCGGCGATGTGGTGGGGTATCGCCACCCTGACGACGGTGGGCTACGGCGACGTGACTCCGCTCACTCCGCTCGGCAGGCTGTTCGGTGCCGTGGTCACGTTGCTCGGCATCGGCATGTTCGCTCTGCCCGCCGGCATCCTGTCGAGCGGTTTCGCGCGCGAGATCAAGCAGCAGCGCTTCATTCGCACCCTGGAGCTGGTCGGAGCCGTGCCTCTGTTCGAGAGCCTGAACGCCCACGACGTGGCCCGGGTGGCGCGGCGGCTCGACCCGCTGGTCGTGCAGGCCGGCCAGGTCGTGGTTCGCGAAGGCGAGGAGGCGACGAGCATGTTCTTCGTCGCCACGGGCGAGCTCGAGGTCGACGTCCGCGGACGGCGCGAGCGCTTGGCGAGCGACTTCTTCGGAGAGATCGCTCTGCTCGAAAAGGGGACACGTACCGCGACCATCCGGACGCTGACCCGGTGTCAGCTCCTGGCCCTCGAGCAGAGTCACTTCGAAGAGTTGCTCGACGAGAATCCGGGCATCGAGCGCGCCGTGCGGCGAGCGGCCAGGACGCGGCGCGAGCGCGACGCACGACGACGCGCCACGGAGCGGACGCGAGACGCCTAGCTCGCGCCGGCGGGCGGACCGCCGAGAGGCGAGACCCCGCCCTCGCTTCCATAGATCCCCCCATCGAGGTAGCCACCCGCCAGGGTGGGGCAGGCGCCATCTGCTCAGGTATTGGTGTGGGAAGCCCCGCCCGATAGGAAAGGGAGAAACCGGGACGAGGAGGGCATCCCTTGCGAGGAGCAACCGAGATCGGCGCCCGAGGCCTTAAGCCGGGCTCGCGCGTCGGTGTCATCGGGGGCGGGCCGGCGGGCTCGTTCTTCGGCTACTTCGTACTCGATCTGTGCAGCAAGCTGGATGTCGAGTGCGAGCTCGAGATCTTCGAGCCGCGCCAGTTCGACCAGGTCGCCCCGCACGGTTGCAACATGTGTGGAGGCATCATCTCCGAGTCGTTGGTGCAGCTCCTGGCCGCGGAGGGCATCGAGATTCCCGACTCGGTGGTGCAGCGAGGCATCGACTCCTATGTCCTCCATACGGACGAGGAGGCCGTTCGCATCGACACGCCGCTCCACGAGAAGCGGATAGGCGCCGTCCATCGGGGCGCCGGACCGCGGGATCTCCAGGAGGTCAAGTGGCGCAGCTTCGACGGCCACCTGTTGGCGAGCGCCCGCACCGCCGGGGCCCAGGTCGTCTCGGAGCGCGGCGAGGCGATCGAGCCCGCTGCCGAAGGCTGGCGGATCATCGACAAAGCCGGTGAGGCACGGACCTACGATCTCGTGGTCGTCGCCACCGGGATCAACTCGGGAGTGCTCAAGCACTTCGAGAAGCTACCGGTCGGCTATCGCCCTCCGAAGGCCGCCAAGACGTTCATCCGTGAGTACTACCTGGGTGAAGACGTCGTCGCTCGGAGTGTCGGCAACGCCATGCACGTCTTCCTGCTCGATCTGCCCGGGCTCGAGTTCGCGGCGCTGATCCCCAAGGGCGATTACGTCACCGCCTGTCTCCTGGGTGACGATCTCGATACCGGGGTGCTGAAACGGTTCCTCGACAGCGACGCGGTGCGTTCGTGCTTTCCGCCCGACTGGGAGCCGTCTCGGCATTCCTGCCAGTGCGCTCCGAAGATCTGCACCGAAGCCGCCGAGCATCCGTACGGGGACGGTCTGGTCTTCGTCGGTGACGCCGGTGCGACACGACTCTACAAGGACGGCATCGGAGCGGCCTACCGGACCGCCAAGGCGGCGGCCAGAACCGTGGTGTTCGAGGGCATCACCAAGGAGGATTTCGAGCGCCATTATCTGCCGGTCTGCCGGGCGATCGAGAGCGACAATCGATTGGGCAAAGCGGCCTTCTGGGCAGCCGGCGAGCTGCAGGAGCGTCGATTCGCGCGCCGCGCCCTCGTCCGGATGACGGAGCGCGAACAGCAAGGCCGTGCCGAGCTGCGCATGAGCCGCGTGCTGTGGGACCTGTTTACCGGTAGCGCACCCTACCGCGAGATCTTGACGGTGTCGGTCCATCCGGTCTTCGTGGCCCGTCTGCTGTGGCATCTGGCGGTGGCACTGGTGGCGCCGCGGCGGA
>JAWVZD010000407.1:0-3227 GCA_033722395.1 Thermoanaerobaculia bacterium
AGCCGGAGGAGGTCGGCCGGGTGACGAGCCGTGCGCGTCGCTTCTCCGCGCCGGGCTGGCGGGCCCTCGCCATGCTCAAGGTGCGCGTCGCCGACCCGGGCACGCGACTCGTCCTCGCCTCCGGTGCCGAGTGCCGGGTGGTCGAGCCGGCCGGTGCTAGACTGGCCGTCGTCCGCTGACCAGACGAACCGAGGACGGAGAGCCCTCCGGCGGGGGGATCTCTCCAGGAGGGAGTCCGATGAGGAACCAACTGTCTCGTGCTCTGGTGGCCGAGTTCGTGGGTACGTTCGCGCTCGTCTTCGTCGGCGCCGGGGCCGCTGCCACCGGGATCGGTGGCGTGGTCGGTGTCGCCTTTGCGCACGGCCTGATCCTGGCGTCGTTCGCTTATGCCTACGGGCACGTCTCGGGTACGCACATCAATCCGGCCGTGACGATCGCCGTATTGGCGGCGGGCAAGACGGACCTGAAGACGGCGGTTTCCTACGTCGTCTTTCAGCTTCTCGGCGGCATCGCCGGTGCGCTGGCGTTGCGCTACGTGCTCGGTGGGACCGAGACCGGTCTGGGTGCCACGGTCCTCGGTCAGGGCGTGGTGATGGGAGACACGATCGTCGACATCACGCCGAGCGCCGGCCTGCTGATCGAGATCGTGATGACCTTCTTCCTGGTCAACGTGATCCTCAATGCGGCGATCAGTGGTCGCGTCGGGGAGAGCTCGGGCCTGGCGATCGGGCTGACCCTGGCGGCGTGCATACTTTTCGCCTGGCCTCTGACCGGGGCGAGCCTCAACCCGGCGCGAACGCTCGGTCCGGCGGTCGCCGTCGGCAACTTCGCCGATCTGTGGCTCTATGTGGTCGGTCCAGTGGTGGGCGGTTTGGTCGCGACGGGGCTCTACCGCGGCGCTCTCGAGGACTGATCCGGCGGCTGTCAGACGGGGCTGCGGGCGAACCCTAGCGGCTCAGACCGAGAAGGAGGAGCCGCAGCCGCAGCTCCCCGTGGCGTTCGGGTTGTTGAACTTGAATCCGGCGCCGGTGGCTCCCATGACGTAGTCGATCTCGGTTCCGGCCAGGTAGCGGGCGCTGATCGGGTCGACGAAGACCTGCAGTCCGTCGTACTCGAGCACATGATCGTCCTCGCGTGGCTCGAGCTCGAAGTCGAGAGCGTACTCCATCCCGCTGCAGCCACCGCCGCGCACCGCGACGCGGAGCCCGGAGGCGGAATCGAGCTTCTCCTCTTCCCGAGTCAGGACGACCATGCGCACCGCTTTCGAGGTGAGCCGAATCGGATCCTGCGGCGCGTCCGGCTGGGGAGGGCTTTCTGGTGTGGGGTTCTGCGCAGTCGGTTCCATACGACGACCTCTCATGTCTTTTGGGGAGCCTCGCCGCTCCCGGGCCACCCCTACAACCTAGCGGCAGCGGTGGTCGGGAGTCAACCGACCCCGGTATAGATAACGGTGTCGGCAGCGGTGCAATTCCCCGTCCGGGGGTACCGACGGGCTATCATGGCGACGTGCTCCGCGCCATCCTGTTCGATTTCAACGGCATCCTGGTAGACGACGAGCCGATCCACCACCAGCTGGTGCTACAGGTTCTCGCCGAGGAGGGGCTCGAGCTGGGTGCCGACGAGTATCGGGCGCGCTTCGTCGGCCTGTCGGATCGCGCCTGTTTCGCCGCCGCGATGCGGGCCGCCGGGGTCGAGCCCGACCCCACCGCCGTCGTTCGGCTGGTAGCCCGCAAGGCGAGCTACTACCAGGAGGTCATGCGACGCCAGGGGTTCCCGTTCTTCCCCGGTGCCGTCGCCCTGGTGCGGCAGGCCGGCGAGGCCGGCTGCATGCTGGGGGTGGTGTCGGGCGCTCTGCGCGAGGAGGTCGAAGGAGCGCTCGAGCAGGCCGGCATCCGTGATCGCTTCAAGACCCTGATCGCCGCCGAGGACGTGGCGCGTGGCAAGCCCGACCCGGAGGGCTATCGGCGGGCGGTCGGCGAGCTCAACTCACTGCCCCCGCTGCCGCAGCGCCTGATCCATCCCCACGAGGTGCTGGCGATCGAGGACAGCCCGCGCGGGCTGCGGGCCGCCGCCTCCGCGGGGCTGGTCTCGCTGGGGATCGCCCAGACCTTCTCGCGCCGGGAGCTCGACATGGCGGATCACGTCGCCGAGGGTCTGGGAGGGCTGACCTTCACCGATCTGCAGCGCCTGTACGCCGAGAGCAGCCGGCGTTGAGAGGACACCGATCGGCGACATCGCGATCAGGCGATGGGCATCCGGCCGGCAAAGCCATCTTCGTACGAGTGGAAGTAGGCGATGGTTTCTTCCGGATAGCGCCAGCAGTAGTAGCCGTCGCCGCTGTCCCAGTCGACCAGCCACAGCCCCTTGACCTCGCAGCCCATCGCGACGATCTCCTCCATCCATCGGTCGACGATCCGTTCGATCTCGGCCTGGATCTCCTCGCTGCGTACCTCCGCCTCCCGACGGCTCTTCAGGCTGTTGTAGAGCGCCTCGACCTGGCGCACCGCGGCGTGCGTGCGCCGACGCACACGGGGAAACGACTCGAGTGCTTCCCGGTAGGTGAAGATGCGCCGATCGGACATCGGATGGCGGAGCGAGCGATGACTCGGGACGGACGGCGATGCTAACAGAGGCTCCTCGAGCTCTGGCCGGATGGCAGCCGGCCGGTCGGCTGCGATAGCATCGCGCTCCCCCGATGTTCGAGCGTCGCATTCAGGATCACCTCACCGGCCGTATCGAGGTCATCACCGGCGGCATGTTCTCCGGCAAGAGCGAGGAGCTGGTGCGCCGACTGCGTCGGGCGCTCATCGCCCGGCAGCAGGTACAGGTGTTCAAGCCGGTGATCGACGATCGTCATCCTCCCGAGGTGGTGGTGACGCGTGACAATCGCGAGCTCGCAGCCCAGGCGGTGGCCGACTCGAGGGAGCTCGAGGGACTGCTGACCGAAGACGTCGAGGTGGTGGGAGTCGACGAGGCGCAGTTTCTCGACCGCGGCCTGGCCGAGGTCGCGATGCGGCTCGCCGATCGCGGCGTGCGGGTGATCGTCGCCGGACTGGATCAGGACTACCTGCGCCGCCCGTTCGGGCCGATGCCCGAGCTGATGGCCTTGGCCGAGCACGTCGACAAGATGCACGCCGTCTGCGTGCGCTGCGGCGCCACGGCGCACTACAGCCAGCGGATCTCGGGTGGCGGCGAGCAGGTCCAGGTGGGAGACCGCGATCTCTACG
>JAWVZD010000408.1:0-3224 GCA_033722395.1 Thermoanaerobaculia bacterium
AAGCTCCCCGTGTCGGGAAACGCCGCATGATACATTCTGCGCTCCGCCCGGCGATCGATTGGCGCCTAGAGGCCCTCGCGGCGCCGGGATTCCACGATCGAACCGACCGACATCGACCTTCGTGACCCGTCGCTCCATCGTCGTCTCGTCGTGCGCTGGACTCCTGCTTTCGACGGCGCCGACCACGCACGCGGAGCGGCCGATCGGAAATACGGAGATCGCGGCCACGTCCTCGGCCGAGCTGCCGCACTTCCGACCGACTCGGCGCGAGGCCGAGCGCGAGCTCGAGCGGGCCCTGCTCGGGCTACCGTCGGCCGACAGCCTCGCGGCGGTGCACGAGATGGTGTCGAGTCGCCCGCACGTCGCCGGGACCGCCGGCGATCGGGCGGTGATCGACAAGCTGGCGACCAGCTACGAGCGCCTCGGGCTCGAGGTCGAGCGCCACGAGTTCTGGGCCTATCTGCCCCGTCCGGTCGCGGCCGAGCTCGCCGTCGTCGCGCCGGAGTACATCGAGCTGCCGCTCGTCGAGCGGCCGGTCGAAGGCGATCCGCACGTCGCCCATCCCGAGACCACCTTCGGATGGAACGCCTACAGCGCCGACGGCGATGTCACCGCGTCGGTCGTCTACGCCAACTACGGCAGGCGGGAAGACTTCGCGCGCCTGGAGGAGCTGGGCATCCCGGTCGAGGGCCGAATCGTGCTGGCGCGCTACGGCGAGATCTTTCGCGGTCACAAGGCGAAGTTCGCCTCCGCCGCCGGGGCGGCCGGCCTGCTGCTGTTCAACGATCCGGAGCAGACGGCCTACGCCCGCGGCCTGATGTATCCGGAAGGGGGCTGGGCGAACGACAGCTACATCCAGCGGGGCTCGATCCTGGTGTTGCCGTACTCGGGCGACCCGCTGACGCCGTTCGAGGCCGCCACGCGGGACGCCGAACGCCTCGATCCCGCCGACGTCGCTCTCCCCTCGATCCCGGTGCAGCCGGTGGGATGGGGAGCCGCTGGGGAGATCTTCCGACGCATGACCGGTCCGGCCGTGCCGGAGGAGTGGCAGGGTGCGCTGCCGTACAACTACCGCCTGAGCGGCGGTGACGAGCTCCGTCTCCGCCTGCGGGTCGACCAGGCGGCCTCGCTGGTGCGCACCGAGAACGTCGTCGGAACCCTGCGCGGCGCCCGCCATCCCGATCAGCTGGTCATCGTCGGATCGCACCACGACGCTTGGAGCTTCGGGGCGGGTGACCCGAACGCCGGCACGATCGTGGTCTACGAGCTGGCGCGTGCCTTCTCCGAGCTGGCGCGGCGCGGCTGGCGTCCCGACCGCAGTCTGGTGTTCGCCAACTGGGGAGCGGAGGAGTTCGGCATCATCGGATCGGTCGAGTGGGTCGAGGCGCACCGCCGTGCCCTCGGCGCCGGAGCGGTCGCCTACATCAACCTCGACGGCGCCGCCATGGGACCGAACTTCGGCGCCAGCGCCGCGCCGCTCCTCAAGCAGCTCGTCCTCGACGTGGCAGCCGCTGTTCCGGCGCTCTCCGGCCAGGGGAGCCTGCTCGAAACCTGGCGCCGGCGCACCGACAGCGAGGGCGGTGAGCCGCCCATCGGCGACCTCGGAGGAGGCTCGGATCACGTCGGCTTCTACTGCCATCTGGGCATCCCGTCCGCTGGGCTGTCGGCACGCGGCAGCTCCGGCGTGTCCTATCACTCGAACTACGAGACCCTGGCGTGGTACCGCCAGGTGGTGGGAGACGACTACCGCCCCGCCATCCTTCTCGCCCGGGTAGTCGGCTTGATGGTCGCTCGCCTGGCCAACGCCGACCTCCTACCGCTATCGTTCGAGCGCTACGGCTCCGACCTGGCGCGCCACGCCCGGACGCTGGCGGAGCGGCCCGCGATCGAGGACGATCCGGCCATCAGAGATTTGATCGAGCGCGGCGAGCGCTTCGCCGAGCGGGCCGGGGCGCTCCGCCTCGAGCTCGCCGCGAGGTTGGACCAGGGGGTTCTCTCCGACGGCCAGATCGAACGCGTCAACTCCGTCCTGCTCGCTCTGGAGCGGGCCTGGGTCGACCCGGACGGCCTGCCGGGGCGTCCCTGGTTCCGCAACCTCTTCGCCGCCACCGACGAGGACGCCGGGTACTCGGCCTGGATGTTGCCCCGGCTCCGCTGGGCGCTGGAGCGGCAAGGCGAGCCGATCGCGGTGGCCACGGCGGCCTACGACCGCGTCCTCGACGAGTTGGAGCGCCGGCTGGACGGCATCGACGAGATTCTCGCCCCGACAGGAGACGACCGATGAAACGTGAGCTCGCCCCAGTCCTGACCGCACTGATCCTCTGCCTCCCCCCAGCCGACGCCGAGGGGGCCGCGAAGAAGGAGAAGGAGGTGGCCGCCCCCGGCGGTCGGCCCTCCTTCGCCGAGACGGTGGAGGGGCTCGAGCGGCGCGACGGCCTGGTCGCCTTCTGGGTCGACGACGATGCCGGCAAGATCTGGCTCGAGATACCGGCAGAGGCATGGACGGAGCCGCTCGAGCTGCTCTACATCGAGGCGCTCGAGAGCGGGCTGGGGTCGAACCCGGTCGGGCTCGACCGCGGCCAGCTCGGCCCGACCCGCGTCGTCAGGCTGCGCCCGGTGGGTGGCAAGCTGCTGATCGAGGAGCGGAATCTCGGCTATCGCGCCCTGTCGGAGAATCCGCGCGAAGTAGCCGCCGTCGAGAGCTCGTTCGCCACCTCGGTGCTGTGGGCCGGTCCGATCGCGACGCGCGACGACGACGGTACGGGCCTGGTCGATTTGACCACCTTCCTGCTGCGCGACGCGCACGAGGTCGTGCGCACCCTCGAGGAGACGGAGCAGGGCACCTTCCAGCTCGACGCCGAGCGCAGCGCCGTCGATCTCGACGCCTGCCTGGCCTTCCCGGACAACGTCGAGCTGACGGCGGTCTTGACCTACGGTGGCAAGAAGGTCGGCGAGCACGTCCGGTCGACCGCGCCGACGGCGGATTCGGTCACTCTGGTGCAGCACCACTCGTTCGTGCGCCTACCGCCGGAGGGCTACCACCCGCGACCTTTCGATCCCCGTGCCGGCAGCTTCGCCATCCGCTTCGCCGACTACGCCGCCGACCTGGCAGCGCCGTTGGAGAAGCGCTGGATCGTGCGACATCGATTGGAGAAGACCGACCCGACGGCGGCGAGCTCGCCCGTCGTCGAGCCGATCGTCTACTACGTCGACTCCGGCGCCCC
>JAWVZD010000409.1:0-3220 GCA_033722395.1 Thermoanaerobaculia bacterium
CGTAGGTGCAGCGCACCTCGACGATCTCGCCCTCGCCGTCGCGTACCACCTCGTCGCAGCGCACGATGTAGGCGTAGCGCAGGCGCACGTCGCGGCCGGGCGCCATGCGGCGGTACCCCTTCGGCGGATCCTCCGAGAAGTCGGCACGATCGATCAGCAGCTGGCGCGAGAAGAGCAGCTTCCGGCCGCCCTCGCGCCCGATGTCGGACGGAAAGTGCGGTGCGTCGAGCTCCTCGGCACCGTCGTCGGGATAGTTCGTGACGACGAGGCGGATCGGGTCGAGAACACAGAGCAGGCGCGGCGCGCGGTAGTTCAGATCGTCGCGCACCGCGTGCTCGAGCTGGGCGACGTCGACGACGCTGTTGGCCTTGGCGACCCCGATGGCGTCGCAGAAGCTGCGAATCGACTCGGGTGTGTAACCTCGGCGGCGCAGGCCCGACAGCGTCGGCATGCGGGGATCGTCCCAGCCTTCGACGTGCCCTCCCTCGACCAGTTCGAGCAAACGCCGTTTGCTGAGCACGGTGTAGGTCAGGTTGAGGCGCGCGAACTCGGTCTGCTCGGGCAGCGGGCGCTCGGCGCTGGTGTGCTCGAGGATCCAGTCGTAGATCTCGCGGTTGTTCTCGAACTCCAGCGTGCAGAGCGAGTGGGTGATGCGCTCGATGGCGTCCGACAGGCAGTGGGCGTGGTCGTACATCGGGTAGATGCACCATGCGTCGCCGCTGCGGTAGTGGTGCGCGTGCCGGATCCGGTAGAGGATCGGGTCGCGCATCTTCATGTTGGCGGCCGCCATGTCGATCTTGGCCCGCAGTACGTGCTCGCCGTCCTCGAACTCGCCGGCGCGCATGCGCCGGAAGAGATCGAGGTTCTCCTCGACGCTGCGGTCGCGGTACGGGCTGTCGCGTCCCGGCTCGGTCACGCTCCCCCGGTAGTCGCGGATCTCCTCCTCGCTCAGGCTGTCGACGTAGGCGCGACCGTTTTCGATCAGCTCGACGGCGTAGTCATAGAGCGCCTCGAAGTAGTCGGAGGCGAAGAAGCGGTTCTCGCCCCAATCGAACCCCAGCCAGCGGATATCCTTCTCGATCGCCTCGACGTACTCCGGATCCTCCGTCGTCGGATTGGTGTCGTCGAAGCGAAGATGACAGTGGCCGTCGTACTCCTCGGCGATGCCGAAATTCAGACAGATCGACTTGGCGTGACCGATGTGCAGATAGCCGTTCGGCTCCGGCGGGAAGCGGGTGACGACCCTGCCGTCGTATTTGCCGCTGGCGAGATCCTCCTCGACCATGTCGCGGATGAAGTCGCGGCGGTCGGCGTCGTCGGTGTCGGGGCTCATCGGATGCTGGGGAGCCGCAGGTGCGGTCGAGGCGCGAGGTTACTAGAAAGGGTAGGCCCGGGCCACTTCGTCGAGCCCTCGGGCGAGCTGCGGCCTAGCCTTCTGGCTCGCCGATCCGGTCCGCCAGCGAGGCCGGGATCGGGATCGGCTCCAAGCCGTCGGGACCGTCGAGCCGACAGCAGATGCTGGCGATCCGTCCACGCGCCACGATCCGGTCGCCGACACGGAAAGTGAAGTCGTAGGCCATCGAGCGGGTGCCCTTGCGTGCCACGCGCAGGTGGATGTCGAGGCGGTCGCCGTAGCGCGCCGGGCTCAGATACTGGCAGCGTGCCTCCAGCCGCGGCCAGCCGACGGTGTGCCCGTCGAGCTCGAAGTGGACGGTCGAGCCGAGGCTGGCGAGGAACTCGTGCTCGGCCGTCTCCATGAAGACGAAGAAGCGCGAGAAGTGGACGAGGTTGCCCATGTCGGTATCGGCGAACTCGACGCGGCGGCTGGTGCGGAACTCGGAGACGGATCGGCTCATGCGGCGTCCTCTTGCGCTCGGCGGTAGATCTCGGCGGTGCGCTCCGCCATCGTGTGGCTGTCGAAACGCTCCCTCACGGCGCGCCGCCCCGACTCTCCGAGCCGGCCTCGGAGCTCGTCGTCCTCGGCCAGACGGACGATGCCTTCGGCGAGAGCCTCCGGCGAGCCGGGCTCGACCAGCAGCCCACCGCCGGTCGACTCGACGAGCTCCGGGAAGGCGCCGTGCTCCGGCTGGACCACCGGCACTCCGTGCGCCAGCGCCTCGAGCACGAAGAGGCCCTTGGGCTCCCGATAGACGGTCGGCACCGAGAGGATGTCGGCGCGCTGCAGCAGCTGGCGCTTGCCCTCCAGGTCGACCTCGCCCAGGACGGTCACCCGATCGGCAATGCCGCGCTCGTCGAGGCGGCGCTCCAGGGCGGCCAGGTAGTCGGCGTCCCGTTTGCCGACGTAGCCGGCGACACGACCCCGGATCGGCAGCTCGGGCCGCTCGACGAAGATCCGGTGGAGGGCTTCGAGCAGGAGATGGAGGCCCTTCTCGGGACAGATCCGAGCCATGTAGCCGACGACGATGTCGTCGCCCGCGTCGCGCGTGCGGTGGGTGGTACCGATGAACTCCAAGTTGACCCCCAGATGGACGACGTGCATGCGCTCGGCGGGGATGCCGAGGAGCTCGCGCATCGCACCGGCGTAGTAGTCGCTGGTGGAGACGAAGGCGTCGGTGCGGGCGGCGCGTCGCTGCATCTACTCGATCACCTCGGAGCGTCGTGGCTCGGGGAGCTGCTCGAGGAAGATGTCTTCGCCGGTGAGGGCGCAGACCAGGGGAACGTCGAGGCGCCGCTTGATCTCGCCGCCGATGCCGAGCAGCATCGAGTTGGCCAGCTGGACGATGTCGGGATCGAACCCTTCCAGCCAGTCGACCAGCCGTTCGAGCTCCTTGCGCTGCCGGCCGTGCTCGGCGCGCAGGACCGAGAGGGTCAGGTCGCCGAGGTCTCGGGCGTCGGTGCTGGCGGCGAGCTTCGAGACGGCCGACAGCAGGGCCGGCCGGTCGAGCCAGCGGTCGAGCAGGCGCGGCGTGTGACGAAAGAGGCCGGACTTCTGCTGCAGGTAGACGTTGAGCGCGCCGTAGAAGATCTGTCCGCGGCTGACGTCTTCTTCGTCCGTTCGAAGGGGCGTGTAGAGCGGCAGCAGCGCCACCTCGTGCCCGGCCTCCTGGAGGGCCGCTGCCAGGGTGTTGTCGTGGATACAAGTGCCGCAATACATGCCGGCGGCTCCGGCGGCGATGTAGGCGATCCGCACCGTCACTCCTCGCCGGATAGCTGGCGGAAGAACTGGCGCAGGTGGGCAGGGTCGGGCGGCCGGGTGACC
>JAWVZD010000410.1:0-3217 GCA_033722395.1 Thermoanaerobaculia bacterium
CGACGAGCTCCGCACGTTGGCACAAAAGGTCACCGGCCTCAAACCGATACCGCTGTCCTGAGCTCGGCGGCCGCGGGCCACCCTCGGGGGACGAATCGAACCAAGCGAACGGGAGAGTGAACGTGAAGATCGACACCATCGCCGTCTTGGGAGCGGGCACGATGGGACGCGGCATCGCCCACGTGGCCGCGCTGGGCGGCTACCGTACCCGACTGTTCGACATCGACGAGGGCGTCCTCGACGACGCCGTCACCACCGTGAAGCGCAACCTGGCCAAGGGGGTCGAGCTCGGCAAGGTCGACGTCGACGACGCCGAGGCGGCGACGGAGCGACTCGCCACCTCCTCCGAGCTGGCTTCGGCGGTCGAGGCGGCCGACCTCGTCATCGAGGCGGTCCCGGAGTCGATGGAGCTCAAGGTCGAGACCTTCGAGCGCGTCGTCGCCGCGGCCCCCGAGCGGGCGCTCCTGGCGTCGAACACCTCCGGTCTGTCGATCACCGAGATGGCGGCCGCCACCGGTCGTCCGAAGCGCTTCGCCGGCATGCACTTCTTCAACCCGGTCCACATCATGCGGCTGGTCGAGCTGGTGCGCGGCCTCGAGACCTCGGACGAGACCCTGGCGACCCTGCGTCAGGTCGCCGAGCGCATGGGCAAGGAGGTGGTCGAGGTCAACGAGTCGCCCGGCTTCGTCACCTCCCGGGTCAACGCTCTGATCGGCAACGAGGCCTTCCGCATGCTCGAGACCGGTGTGGCGAGCGCCGAGGACATCGACACGGCGCTCAAGCTCGGCCTGAACCACCCGATGGGACCGTTCGAGTTGGTCGATCTCGTCGGGCTCGACGTGCGCCTGTCGATCCTCGAGTTCTTGCACCGCACCCTCGGTGAGGGCTACCGGCCGAGCAACCTGCTGCGCCAGTACGTCGAGGCCGGACGGCTGGGGCGCAAGGTCGGACGCGGCGTCTACGAGTACGACGGCGACGGTCGGAGGGTGCGATGAGCGGCGCCCGTAGAGATCGGGGAGAGCGCGGACGACTGGACGGGCGCGTCGCCCTGGTGACCGGGGCGAGCACGGGCCTGGGCTACGCCGCCGCCGAGGCGTTGGCCAGCCGTGGGGCGACGATCGCCCTGAACAGTCGCGGCGGCGACAAGCTCGAGCGGGCGGTCGAGCGCCTGCGGCAGGCCGGCGCCACCGTCGAGGCCTTTCCGGCCGATCTGTCCGAGCGGGAAGAGATCGACCAGCTCACCGCCTCGGCCGCCAGCCGGCTCGGCCCGATCGAAATCCTGGTCGCCAACGGCGGCGGCCCGCCGGTCAAGAGCGCCAGCGCACTCGACGAGGAGGACTGGGAGATCGCGATCCCGAGGACGCTGCTCTTCGTGCCGCGCCTGGTGCGCGGCGTTCTGCCGGGCATGCGGCGGCGCGGCTGGGGTCGGATCGTGGCGATCAACTCGGTGTCGTCGCGCCAGCCGATCGCCGGGCTGGCGCTGTCGAACGCTCTCCGGCCGGCCGTTCTGGGTTACCTCAAGACCCTGTCGCAGGAGGTGGCGGCCGACGGCGTCACCGTCAACGCGGTCCTTCCCGGCTACACCCGCACCGAGCGGCAGGTCGAGCTGGCCGAGGGACGGGCGGCCCAGACCGGTCAGAGCGCCGACGAGATCCTCGCTCGCACCGGGCAGGACGCGCCGATGAAGCGGATGGGCGAACCGCAGGAGATCGGCGCGATGATCGGTTTCCTGGCAAGCCCGGAGGCCTCCTACGTCACCGGGCAGGGCGTGACGGTCGACGGCGGATACGTCAAGGGGCTCCTGTAGGTCCACATCGGAGCGAAAGGCCGCAGCCCGCGCTAGAAGGTACCCGTCGCGAAACCGGCGATCAGGCCGCCGGCGACCAGCAGGAGCATGGTGTAGACGACGAGTCGCTTGGCGGAGAGCCCGCCTTCGTGATCGTGACCCGGGTCGCCGTCGAGATGCTGGCGAAGGTGTTTCCGGTGCAGGGCGACCATCCAGGCCGCGAGCCCCGCCATCACCAGATTCAGCCAGAAGCTGTAGTCGACCGCGAAGCGGCTGACCTCCTCTACCGCCCGCGTCGTCTCGGGCGTCAGGTCGAGAGCGGCGAACGAGTAGTGCAGGACGAGCGCCGTGGCGACGATGCTGGCGAACATCACCGCGGCGATGTAGAAGGCCACCCGGCGGCCGTAGTACTTGACGTTGATCGCCACCAGCGGCGGCACCATCAGATCGGAGTAGATGAAGCCCATGATGCCGGCGAAGAGCACGCCGTTCGAGGCCAGCACCGTGGCCAGGGGGATGTTGCCCATCGAGCCGATGAAGGTGGCTGCGGCGACGAACGGGGCGACCGCGGCGTTCTCCAGCAGCACCAGCCACTGCGGGACCGACTCGCCGGCGTCGATGAGGAAGATCTGCGCCCAGAACGAGGCGGGCACCAGCACGGCGACGAAGCCGGCGACGGTGAAACCGATGACGATCTCCTCCCAGACCATCTTCCAGTCCTTGACGAACTTGTGCCCCACCAGGTGCCAGCCGTAGGCACTGCGGATACGTTCCTTCCAGTCGAACTCCTCCTCATCCATCTCCGCCTCTCCCTCGACCTTGTCGCGAGCCGCTTCGAACCACGCTCGCGGATAGGTGAGGCGGATGAGGGCCGAGCTGATGGCGATCAGCAGCAGGCCGCCGACCAGCTCGGCGACGACGTACTGCCAGCCGAGGAAGATGAAGATCAGCACGCCGAGCTCGATCACCAGGTTGGTGGAGGCGAACATGAACGCCACCGCCGCCACGAAATGGGCACCCTTGAGCACCAGCGAGCGAGCCGCGGCGAGGGCCGCGAAGGAGCAGGAGGAGGAGACGGCGCCGAAGAGGGTCGCCAGAGAGACGCTGCGCGCGCCCGGGTCGCCCATGTGCCGCGTCAGCCGGGCCTTGGGCACGAACGCCTGGATCATGCCCGAGATGGCGTAGCCGAGGACGAACGCCCAGCCCGCCTTCCAGAAGAAACCGGTCGCCGTTCGGGCGGCCTCCGCCCAGGTCTGGATCCAGTCCATCGTTCCCCTCGTCCCGAATCCCGCAGTGAGCGATCGGGCCCCGTCCTCGCGATCGCCACCTTAGAATACCCTGTCACCGCCCGCCTCTACCCCGATCGGTGGGCGCCTCGCCGACCACCCGTATGGTGACAAGTCGAGCTCATCGCGGGAGGCTGACCGCCGA
>JAWVZD010000411.1:0-3216 GCA_033722395.1 Thermoanaerobaculia bacterium
GTTCACCACCCCGGCCGACGGCCGCGACGGGATCGGAGCGCTCCACCTGGCCGCCGTCAGCGGCGGCGTGCTCACCTACGTCGGACGGGTCGGCTCCGGCTTCACCGCCTCCGAGCTCGTGGCGTTGCGCCGGCGCCTCGAAACGACGGAGCGCACCGCCCCACCGGTCGAGGGCGACCTACCGAGCGGGTCGGAGCATCACTGGGTCGAGCCGCGCCTGGTCGCCGAGGTCGCCTTTACCGAGATCACTTCCAGCGGACAGCTGCGGCATCCGGTCTTTCGACGCTGGCGGGACGACAAGAGCGTGCGCGACTGCACCCGCGACGATCTGCCGGCTGCCGAGCCACCGCCCCGGGCCGAGGCACCGACCCCCGAGGCTCCGCCGCGGACGATCGAGGTGAGCCGCCCGGAGAAGCTCTTCTGGCCCGCCGAGGGCTACACCAAAGGCGATCTGTTCGACTACTACGCCACCGTCGCGCCGCGGCTGATGCCGTTTCTCGCAGACCGACCGCTGGTTCTCGACCGCTATCCGGACGGCATCGAAGGGAAGTCCTTCTATCAGAAGAACGCCCCCGAGTTCGCACCGGAGTGGATCCGCACCGAAACCGTCTGGTCCGAGGAGGGGGACAAGGAGACCGAGTATCTCGTCTGTGACAGTCGCGAGGCGCTTCTCTACGTGGTCAACCTCGGCACCATCCCGCTGCACGTCTGGTCGAGTCGCATCGGCTCGCTGGGCCGACCCGATTGGTGCATCCTGGACCTCGATCCCAAAGAGGCGCCGTTCGAGCACGTCGTGGACGTGGCACGGGCCATCCACGCCTTGTGCCGGCGGATCGAGCTGCCGAGCTTCCCGAAGACGAGCGGCGGCAGCGGGCTGCACATCCTGCTGCCGCTCGGAGGCCAGCTCACCCACGAGCAGTCGCGACAGCTCGCCGAGCTGATCGCCCGCATCATCGTGCAGCAGCTACCCGACATCGCGACCGTCGCGCGCGCCGTTTCGGCACGTGACGACAAGGTCTACCTCGACTACGTGCAGAACGGCTACGGCAAGCTCCTTGTAGCACCCTACAGCGTGCGTCCCTACCCCGGCGCCAAGGTCTCGACACCGCTCTCCTGGTCCGAGGTGACGCGACGGCTCGATCCGGCGCACTTCACCCTCGTGAGCCTTCCCGAGCGCCTCGCCGGGGAGGCGCGATGCCACCTCGCCCCGGTGCTCGCCACCCGCCCCGATCTCCCCGCCGTCCTGGGGCGCCTGGCGCAGGAGCTCGAGGCGGTGAGCGACGCGGATTCGCCCTGATCGGCGTGGTAACGTCGGCGCCCCGATCGGCATCGCCCTTGCAACCAGCCGTAGACTCCCCCCGTACGTCACTCCGGAGAGCCGCATGATCCGACGCTTCGCACCCCACCTCCTTCTCTTGGCCCTCGCCGTAGCGGTCGGTGCGTCGGCCTCTGCCGCACGGCCGGGACAGGACGACCCGACGGCGGCCCTCGCCGATTCGACCGAGCAGCCGGCCTGGCAGCAGCGACCGGAGGCTCCTCTACCGGTCGATCCGCACCTCACCGTCGGCCGGCTCGACAACGGCCTCACCTACTACATCCGGGTCAACCGAGAGCCTGCCGAGCGGGCCGAGCTGTGGCTGATCGTCGACGCCGGCTCGGTGCAGGAGGACGACGATCAGCAGGGTCTGGCCCACTTCGTCGAGCACATGGCATTCAACGGCACGAAGAACTTCCCCCGTCTCGAGTTGGTCGACTATCTCGAGTCGACCGGCATGCGCTTCGGTCCCGACATCAACGCCTACACCAGCTTCGACGAAACCGTCTACATGCTCAAAGTACCGACCGACGAGCCCGGGCTGCTCGAGACCGGCCTCGAGATCCTGCGCGAGTGGGCTCAGTCGGTGACCTTCGAGGAGGAGGAGGTGGACAAGGAGCGCGGCGTGGTGATCGAGGAGTGGCGGCTCGGCCTCGGCCCCGAGGCACGAATCCGTGACCAGCAGTTCCCCGTCCTGTTCGCCGGATCGAAGTACGCCGAGCGTCTCCCGATCGGTAAGCGGGAGATCCTCGAAAGTGCTCCGACCGAGGCCCTCAAGCGCTTCTATCACGACTGGTACAGACCGAACCTGATGGCGATCGTCGCGGTGGGCGACTTCGAGCGCGACCGCGTCGAGCGCCTCATCGTGTCGAACTTCAGCGGCCTCGAGAACCCACCCGACGAACGGCCGCGAGAGCTCTACCCGGTGCCCGATCACGACGAGACCCTGTTCGCCATCGCCACCGACCCGGAGGCGCCTTCGACGCTGCTGTGGATCTACTACAAGCTGCCGCGCCGCTCGGAGGACTCGGCCCTCGACTACCGCCGCTCCCTGGTCGAGGGACTCTACTTCGACATGCTGAACGCCCGGCTCGAGGAGGTCGCGCGAGGAGCCGACCCGCCGTTTCTGGTCGCTGCCAGCGAAGCGAGCAACCGGTTCGTGCGCTCGAAAGAGGTCTACTATCAGGTGGCCGCGGTGCGCGAAGACGAGGTCGAGCGCGGGCTCGAGGCGCTGCTCACCGAGGTGGAGCGCGCCGACCGTCACGGCTTCACGGCCACCGAGTTGGAGCGCGCCAAGGCAGAGCGGCAGCGGATCATGGAGCGCATCTACGAGGAGCGCGACCACATCGATTCCGGCACCTACGCCGCCGAGTACTCGCGCGTCTTCCGCTTCGGCGAGCCGACGCCCGGGATCGCCGTCGAGCTCGACATGGTGCGCAGCTTCCTGCCGACCATCAGCCTGGAGGAGCTCAACGGCCTGGTCGCCGACTGGATCAGCGAGAAGAACCGGGTCGTGCTGCTGGCGGCGCCGGATCGCTACGAGGAGACCCTCCCGTCCGAGGAGGAGCTGCTCGCCGCCTTCGAGGCCACCGAGGGCGCCGAGATCGATCCGTACGAGGACGAGGTGAGCGACGAGCCGCTGCTGGCCGAGTTGCCGACCGGGGGACGGGTCCTGATCGAGCGCCGGATACCGGCTATCGACGCCGTCGACTGGCGTCTGACCAACGGTGTCCGGGTGGTCGTCAAGCCGACCGACTTCCGCGCCGATCAGGTGCTGTTGGTCGGCTTCAGCCCGGGAGGTCACTCGCTGGTGCCGGACGAGGAGTACGTCTCGGCCCTGCTGGCCACCACGGTGCTCGAAGAGGGCGGGCTGGGCAACTTCGACGTCGTCGCTCTCGAGA
>JAWVZD010000412.1:0-3215 GCA_033722395.1 Thermoanaerobaculia bacterium
CACCACCGCCGCCACCGCCGCCACCACCGGTACCGGGTGGTTTGCCCTTCGAGCCGCTCACCGCGGTGAGCTCGCCGCTCGCGGGATCGGTCGGGCTCGTCGAGCCGGCCTGACAGCCGGAAAGAACGAGCGCCGTCACCGCCGCCACCACGAAGCATGTGAGTGAGAGATCGCGTCTCGTCATCTTCTACCGCCTTTCGGTCTGTTTCGATGTATCGGTCTTCAACCCGGTCCTATCTCTGGTTCACGGACGGGAGTCGACGCCTTGCGCTTCGGAGGCACCGCGCCGAGCTGCGTGTAAGATCGCGGTAGAGAACGGATCCATAGTTTTACTGCCGCGCGCCGACGGGTGGAGCAGTGAGGTTCCCGAGGCGCTCTCCCGCGCTACGACGCAGCGGTGTCGGGGGTCTCTTGGAGGACGACCGCATTCGAGAGCTCATCGCGCGTCTCGAGGGAGGCGACGCCGAGCGAGCCTGGAAGGAGTTTCTGGAGGAGTACGCCGAGCTCGTCCAGCGCGTCGTCCGCCGTTTCGAACAGGACCCCGACCGCCAGGGCGACTGCTTCGTCTTCGTCTGCGAGCGTCTGGCCAGAAACGACGCTCGGCGCCTGCGAGCCTTCGACCCGGACGGGCCGGCCTCGTTCTCCACCTGGCTCATGGCGGTGGTCTCGAACCTGGTGGTCGACTGGCGTCGGAGCGTACTCGGCCGGTACCGGCCCTTTCGCTCCATCGCTCGGCTCGAGCCGCTCCAGGTCGAGATCTACCGCGCCGTTCTGGAGCGTGGCATGAGCCTGGAGCAGACCTGGGCGGCGTTGCGGTACACCCATCCCTCGCTGACGCTGGAACGGGTGACCGAGGTCGTCGACGAGCTGCATGCCAAGCTGACCTCGCGCCAGCACTGGCTGCTTTCCACTCGGTGGCCCCACGTCCGTTCGATCGAGACGCTGGTCGAGGACTCCGGCGACCCCGAAGCCTCGCCGATCCTCGCCAGCCGAGACGAGGATCCCGAGGCCAGGGCCGAACGCGCCGAGGAGCATCGCCGCCTCGCGGAGGCGATCGAAGTCCTCAGCGTCGAGGAGCGCCTGGCGATTCGCTTGCGCTTTCAGGAGGGGATGACCTTGCGCGAGGTCGGTCGACTGATGGACCTGGGCGATCCGTTTCGAGCCCGCCGCCTGCTCGATCGCGCCATCGCCCGACTCGAAAACGAGTGGCTCGGTGCCGCCGAGCCCGATGAGCCCCGCAAGGAGCGAGGTAGCGTCCGTGTACAGAAGAGGGAGTGGAAGAGGACCGAATCGGATGGTTGAGATGAAGCTGGCGAGGCTACTGACCGGAGCCCAGGAGGATGCCGGTCCGAGCGCCGGCTGCCTCGACGAGACCGCGCTCGCCGCCCTGGTCGACGGCCGGCTGCCAGGCGCCGAGCGGCACGAGGTGGAGGCCCATCTGGCCGACTGCGGCTGGTGCGTCCGCCGCCTCGCTCTGCTCGCTTCTCTGAGCCAGGAGGAGGCCGGCGGAGAGCCGCTGCCGCGGGCGCAGCGCGCGGCCGCGACACTCGTCGGTGCGGCCGGTTCGCGAGCGATACCCGTGCGCTGGGCGGTCGCCGCGGCGGCGGTGGTGGCAGTGGCTGCGGGCGGCCTCGGCTGGCAGCTCGCCGAGATGCGTCATGGCTCGCAGCCCCCGCCGGCCGAGCAGTCGTCCGCGGTCGGATCGACCCGCGCGGAGCCCTCCGTGCGGGACGCGACAGCGCGTGGGGTCGACGAGAGGACCGCCATCGACCTGCTCGCACCGGTCGGCTCGTCGATGGTCCTCGATCGTCAGCGTCGTATCCGCTGGTCCGGTGTGCCGGAGAGTCTGCGCTACACCGTCACCGTCAGCACGGCCGACGGCACACCGCTCTGGGAAGGGGAATCGACCCGCACCGAGATTCGCTTGCCGATGGCGCTCGATCTCGCCCCCGCAGAGACCCACTTCGTGCAGGTCCGGGCGCACCTGCCCGATGGTCGCACGCTGCGCTCGGGGCACATCGAGCTCGAGGCGGATGACGACTGAGCCGATGCGCCGCGGTCGGTCGCACCGATCGCTTCGACGGTTCGCCTTCGGGTCCGTTCTGGTCTCGGCGGCGCTGGCCGTCGCTCCGCAGCCCGGAGTCGCCGCGGCCGCCGAGGCGCGGGACCTCGACGCCGAGCGGGCACGGGCCGAAGAGCTCTATCGCAGCGCCGGGGCGCTCGAAGCGCTACCGGTGTTCGAGGAGCTTCTGGTCGCCTACCGGGCGGCCGGCGACCCGTTGGGTGAGGCGATCACCCTCGGCCGCCTCGGCAACTGCCACAAGCACCTGGGAGACCACGAGCGCGCCCTGGAGCTCCTCGGTGAGGCCTTGGCGATCGAGCGCCGGATCGGGGCGCGGCTCGAGGAGGGCAAGACGCTGAGTCATCTCGGGCTCGTCTACTGGGAGATGAGTCGGTACCCGGAGGCCATCGACCATTTGGAGCGGGCGATCGAACGCGGCCGCGAGCTCGACCATGCCGTGCTCGAAGGATCGGCGCTGAACAACCTCAGTCTGGTCTACGACGAGCTCGGCGAGTACGAGCGATCGCTCGAGCAGTATCGCCGCGTGCTGGCGGTCTACGCCGGCTCCGATTTCCAGCGCGGCGAGGGCGACACGCTGGGCAATATCGGTCGGGTGCACATGCTCCTCGGCGAGTATGCCGAGGCACTGCCCTACCTTCGCCGCGCTCTCTCGATCAGCGAGCGGCTCGACCTGACGCTCGAGGCGAGTCGCGACCTCGGCAATCTCGCCATCTGTCAGCAGAGTCTCGGCCGCCTCGACGCGGCGCTCGAGTCGCTCGATCGAGCGATCGCGCTGGCGCGTCGGGCCGGGGCGCCCCTGGACGAGGCGTACTGGCTGCGCATCGAGGGAAGCGTCGAGGTCGAGCGCGGCCGATACGACCGTGCCCTGGAGCTCTACAGCCGGGCGCTCGCGGTCTACGAGCGCGGCGAGTCGGGCCGCGATCGGATGGAGGCGTTGATCGAGATAGCGGCTCTCGACCGCCTGCTCGGCGATCTGGCCCGGGCTGGCGAGAGACTCGAGAGCGCGCTCGCCGTGGCGCGGCGCATCGGCGCGAGCCGAGGCGTGGTCGAGAGCCTGCTCGGGTTGGGTGAGCTGGAGATCGCCCGAGGGCGTCCGGCCGAAGCCGAGACCCACCTGGCGGAGGCGACGGCG
>JAWVZD010000413.1:0-3204 GCA_033722395.1 Thermoanaerobaculia bacterium
CGACGGGGCAGGTAGGGGACCTCGTCGACTTTGTCGAAGCGCACGCCGAGGTTGTCGCGCACGCCGTGCTCGGTCGGCAGCAGCCCGGTGAAGATCGAGGCGTGCGACGGAAGGGTGAGCGGGATGTGCGACCAGGCGCGCTCGTACAGGATCGAGTCGTTCCGTAGCGCGTCGATGGCGGGGGTCTCGACCTCTTCGTAGCCGTAGGCCGGCAGCCGATCGGCGCGCAACGTGTCGATCGAGATCAGCACGACGGGGGCGCCGGGCGCGGCGACCGAGCCGGCGGCGGTGTCGTCACGGCGACAGTCGGTGGCGGCGAGGACGAGGAGGCCGAGCACCGCCGCGGCCGAGCGGGGACCAGCCGAACGCCCCCCAGCCGATGGGGGGCTCCAAAAACGATCGACGCCCGGTCTCTCGGGCGTCGATCGGATCTCGCTGGGATGGGTCATCTACCGTCCCGCTCGGGGTCCTGGGCGGCGGTATCAGCCTTCCTGCTCGAGGTAGTCGAGGAAGTCGCGCGCCTCGCTCGCCTTGGGGCTCGATGGCGACATCTCGAGGAACTTGTTCAGATCGGCGGCGGCGGACTGGTTTTCGCCTTTGCCCAGATAGACCAGGCCGCGGTAGTAGTACGCCTCGGCCATGTCGGGGTTCTGGTTGACCACCTTGTCGAACTGCTCGAGCGCTTTGTCCATGTTGCCGGCGTTGTAGTGGTCGATGCCGACGTTCAAGATCGCGTTCGGATCGATCTTGGTGGTCTCGGGGAGCATCGCCATGTACTTCTCCGCCTCCTCGTGGCGGCCTTCGGAGATCAGCATCTCGGTCAGCACCTGGATGGCGGTGGCGTTGTCCGACTCCTGCGCCACCACCTTCTCCAGATCGGCGATGGCGGCCTCCTTGTTACCGGCTTCGTACTGGGTCTGGGAGAGCTTGAGCAGCACCCGGGTGTTGTCCGGGGCGATCGAGCGGGCCTTCTCGAGCGTCTCGATGGCGGTGTCGAAGTCGTCCTCGGAGCGATAGCTCTCGCTGATGGCGATCAGGATCTCGGGATGGTACTGCTCGTCGAGCAGGTCGAGGCTCTCCTGGTACTTGCCACGCGCCGCCGCGGCATCACCCTGCTGCAGCAGGGCGTTGCCTTCCTCGAGCAGCTTCTTGCCTTCGAGGGCCTGCTGGTTGTACAGCATCTCGGGCGGAATGTCCCTCAGCACGATCGGCACCGGCTTCATGGTCGAGCCGACCTGTACCTGGCCCTGCGAGGTCAGCTTGCCCTCGGCCGAAACCACCACGGTCCACACGCCTTCCTTGATTCCCAGGAACGCCCAGCTGCCCTTCTTCTTGGTGATCACGGGATCCGGCCCGCGGCCCTCCTGGCCGAGGTAGATTTGCACCTTGGCGCCCTCGATCGGGTTGCCCTCCTCGTCCTTCACGGTACCGGAGATGCGGGTGCGGCCGGTCCAGTCCTGAGCCTCGACCGGGCCGATGGCGACGGCGAGCGCCACGCCGATGACGATGAACAGTGTGGTGCGAGAAACGTTCATTGCGATACCCCTCTTCGTTTCGTCTGTCGTTGGTGGGTGCAAGCGACCTGCCAGTGCGTCGAAACGCCGCCGATCGAACGGTTTCGCGTTCCGCAGTACAGGTCCGTGCCCAGCCGAGTGTAGCAAACGGAGGACGGACGAATCGAGGCAGGACAAAAAAAAGCCGGGGGCCGAAGCCCCCGGCTCGAGCAAGCTACGCTCGGCTGGAATCGACTACTTCCAGCTGACGCGAACGCCGAGCTTCCAGATCCGCGCTGAGAGCAGATCCTGCACGTTGTCCGCGGTGCCGCCGGTGAGCGTGGGCTCACGCGCCAGGATGTAAGCCTCGTTCAGAGCATTGAAGAGATCGATGCTGAACGTGAGGTTCACGTTGCTGGTGGCGGCGAACGTCTTTTCGGCCCTGAGATCGACCGTCGTGACGTCGTCGGTGCGGAAGCGATCGAGATCGGCGCCCACGACAGAGATGTTGCGGGCGATCCCGTCCGCCGCGGTGGAACGCGTGTCGTACGGCACCGGATAGCCCTCGCGACCGTACAGGTTCCCGGAGACGTTGAAGCCCCACGGGCGGTCGGGAGCGATCTGATAGATGCCGGTCAGGTTCCACTGCCACGTCGACTGCAGATAGATGTCGCCACGGCCGGAGCCGCTCGAGCGCTCCATGAAGAGAGCGCCATCGTTATCTGAGCCGAGCTGGGAGTCGTTCGGATCGGCGGTGAGGTGGTACGAGGTGGGAACGTCCCACTCCGACTCACCCCAGTTGAAGAAACCGCGCAGTGCCCAACGGTTGGCGAGACGCTTGTTGAACGTCACCGCGACACCGTTGTAGTCGCGCTCGCGCGACCCGTTGGTCAGATGCGACCAACCGCTGGTCTCGAGGCCCGGGTTGAGGGCCCAGCGAGTGGCAACGGCTGGGGTCCCATCCGGCAACGGCACACGTCCGTTGACGAAGGTGTCGAAGACGTAGTCGCCGCAGACACCCGAAGCGAGGGTCGCCGCGCTGTACGGATCGGCACAACCGGTGACGATGCGCCCGCGCGCGGAGGAACCAGGCGCCCGGACGTAGTCACGGAACTCCTTGATGTCCTCGATCTTGCGGTAGGTGTAGTTCACACCGACCACGAACTCGGGCAGGAAGGAATGCTCCACGCCCAGGATGAGCTCGCTGGTCATCTCGGCATCGAGACCCGGATCGGTGGTGTTGAGGTTCGACGTCGGATTCTGACCGTCGAAGCCACGACCGAACAGGAAGGTGTAGAACTCCCCGTCGTCGAAGAGGTTGTCACCATCTCCGTCGATGAACAGGAAGTAGGCGTACGCCCCACCACCGTCCGGCGACATCGGGTTGAGGTGCATGACGTCGCCCACACCGAGAGCCTCGGGGAACTGCGAGAAGCTGGCCCGGAGCAGGGTGTCACGCTCGGCGCCGAGGGCGTAGGTCACGCCCAGACGCGGGGTGATGTCCTCCCACTCGAAGCCGCCGTCGACAGCGCTCGTCGAGGTGACCGAGGGGAACGCGTCCGGCGCGGCGCTAGGACCGGTGGTGCCGGCGAAGTTGACGCCGTCCTGCAGGTCGTAGCGGAGGCCGGCGTTGAACGTCCAGTTCCCCATCGCGATCGTGTCCTGCACCCAGAGCGAGGTGTACTCGACCTCGACCGGAGCGGAGACACCG
>JAWVZD010000414.1:0-3186 GCA_033722395.1 Thermoanaerobaculia bacterium
CGCCTCCCGGCTGGCTCGCCGAGCTGGCGGCGACCTGCCGGCGGCACGGCACCCTCCTCGTCGCCGACGAGATCTTCACCGGCTTCGGCCGCACCGGCGACCTCTTCGTCAGTTCCGCCGAGGGAGCGACGCCGGATCTGCTGTGCTGCGGTAAGGCCCTGGGCGGCGGCCTGCCGATCGCCGCGGTAGTCGCGCCGCGCTCGCTGTTGGCCGCCTGGGACCGCCCTGGAGAGGCGCTCCACACCGCCACCTTCCTGGGCCACCCACTGGCCTGCGCCGCCGCCCTCGCCACGCTCGAGACGCTCGAGGAGGAAGATCTACCGGCTCGTGCCGCGCGCCTCGGGCGGCGCCTCGAGCACCGCGGCGACGCCTGGCTCGAGCGGCCCGGTATCCGCGGCCTGAGCGGCCGCGGTCTCCTGTGGAGCCTCGAGCTCGACTCCGCCGGAGGCGCCGGCCGGCTGGCTCGACGGGCGCTCGAGAGCGGTCTCCTCGCGCTCGCCTCCGGCCCGCGCCTACAGCTCGTGCCGCCGCTCGTCATCACCGAGCGGCAGTGGAGCCACGTCCTCGACGAGCTCGACCGCCTGCTCTCGGAGCCGAGGACTTGATCGGGGTCGTCGCCGCGCGGCGGTAGAATCGCCCCGTGCCCCCCAGTTCCGTCTCCCGCACGACCGCGTTCAAGCTCGCCTTCATCGGCAGCCACGGTGTCGGCAAGACCACACTCTGTTACGCCTTGGCTGCGCGGCTCAAGGCGACCGACGTTTCCCTCGAGGTCGTCCAGGAGGTCGCCCGGCGCTGTCCCTTACCGATCAACGAAGCGACCGGATTGGCCTCCGAGTCGTGGATCCTCCACACCCAGATCGCCGAGGAGGTGATCGCGGCCGAGCGCTACGACGTCGTCATCTGCGACCGCAGCGCGCTCGACAACTACGTCTACCTCCTGCTCGCCGAGGGGCCGCAGCCCGGCCTCGAGGAGCTGGTCGACCACTGGATGACGACCTACGATCTCCTCGTCCACGTGCCGATCGTCGAGGAGCCTTCCGTCGACGGCGTGCGCTCCGACGATCCCGCCTTCCAGAGCGCTGCCGACGAGCGCCTCGAGGTCGAGCTCGAGCGCCGCGGTCTCGAGGCCCTCCGACTCGATCCCCTGGCGCGTTCGCGCTGGGTCGACCGGATCGAGGCGGTGGTGCGCGACCGCATCCGCCCTCCTCAACTGGAGCTCCTCTAGAGCGCACCGTGCCGTCCTTCGAGACTCTGGTTCTCGTCGCCGTCGTCCTCGCTGGACTGGCGACCCTCGTCTTCGTCCTCGTCGCCTTGAGCGGACGCGACTCGCGCGCCACGTCGAGCCTGGACAGCGGCCGCTTCGAGGAGGCGGTCGAGCTCGGATCGGCCCCCGGCGCCGAGCGCGATCAGAAGCTCGCCGCTGCCATGGCGGCCCGCCACCTCGAGCGCTTCGCCGAGGCCCTCCGACTACTCGAAGACCTGGTCGAAGCCGATCCACGCGACGGCGAGGCGTGGCTCGAGCTCGGTCTGGTAGAAGCGCACCGCGGCCGTTTCGAGAGCGCCCACCGCGCCTTCGACAGGGTGTCGGCGTCGCGTTCCGATCTGCTCGAGCCGCTCACCCTCCACCGCGCCTGGCTGGCACTCGAAGAGGGTGACGAGAGCACGGCTCGGCGGCATTTCGACGAGATCGAGGTGCCGCTCGAGAACAAGCTGAGGCAGGAGATCGGACCGGGCGACGCGATCTTCGCCGACTGGTTCCTCGAGGCTGGCCTGCTGTGGCGTCACCGCGGCGACGACGAGCGCGCCCATTGGGCTCTGGAGGCGGCGCGGCGGGCCGCTCCACGCAGCCGGCTGGTGGCCGACCGGGCGCACTGATCACGGGCGGGGTGCTCGCGGTACAATGCCTCGGATGTCGATCCAGGACGACCTGCGCCACCTGACGGCGCTCAGCCACTTCTCGCTCGAGCAGCTCGAGCAGCTCGCCGAGGTCACCGAGCGGCTCGAAGCCGAGGACGAACAGGCGATCGTGCGACATGGCGACGAGAGCTCGCAGATGTACGGTCTCATCCGCGGGGCGCTGTCGATCGAGCGCGAGACGCCGAACGGAACGTTCGTCCTGGCACGCCTCAAGCCCGGTGAGGTCTTCGGTGAGGCGAACTTCATCGACCCGCACGTACGCTCGACCGATGTCGTCACCACGCGGCGCAGCGACCTGCTGGTGTTCGACTCGGACGGCCTCCGATCCCTGCAGCAGAAGGACACCAAGTTCGACATAGCTCTCACCTGGGCGATCTGGAAGAGCATCTCCCGCAAGCTGCGGATCACCACCCGCATGCTGGGTCACTTTTTCGCCGGCAACGAGGCGCCCGCCGACTCCAGCAGCAGCACGGTCTCGGAGCCGAAAAAGCGCGGAGAGCCGTTCGAAGTCGACATCCGCGCCAAGCGCGACCTCTTCCTCGAGCAGGACCTTTCGCACCTCGAGGCCAACTTCATGGCCTCCCTGTCTCAGGAGGAGCGTTTCGCCGCCGGCGAGACGATCTTCCGCGAGGGCGACCCGGGCGAGAAGCTCTACTTCGTTCTCGACGGAGAGGTCCGCATCAGCAAGGAGCTGCCCGGTTCGGGCGAGGAGGCTCTGGCCATCCTCGGTCGTGGCGAGCTGTTCGGCGAGATGTCTCTGGTCGACGGTCGACCGCGCACCGCCGACGCCTTGGCGCACGAGGCCGGAGCGGACGTTTTGGTGATCAAGGCCGCCGTGCTGTCCGGCATCCTCGACTTCGAGAAGCTGTCGTCGGCTCGGCTCCTGACCGTCCTCTGCCGCACCGTGGCCCGCCGGCTTCGCACGCTCGACGACAAGGTGGTCGGCTGGTACATGCTCTCCGGCGGGCAGTCGACCCTGATCGGCAGCTCTTCCGATTGAGGCCGGGCCGCTTCAACCCACGGCCTCCAGGACCTTCTCCACCAGAGACGACGTCGGCAGGTCGTCGATATCGGCCAGTCGCACCCAACGCAACGACGAGGTCTCGCCGACCTCCCCGGCGTGCCAATCCGCCGGGTGGACCGAGATCTCCAGACTGCGATAGGTGAGGCTGTGGCGCACCCGGCCGGCCACCGGCCCGAGCCGCCAGCGCCCGCCGTAGCGATCCGCCAGAAAACGCGCCGGCCGCTGGACGTCCGCCGCCACCCAAG
>JAWVZD010000415.1:0-3184 GCA_033722395.1 Thermoanaerobaculia bacterium
CAGTAGCGGCGACCCACCGCAGCGGCGAGCCGAAGGCGGTCCGTAGGAGCACCCACTGGGCGAGGCCGAGACCGGTGCCGACGGCCAGGCCGATGACGGGCAGGATCAGGAACATGGCGAGAAGCCCCCCCACCAAAGGGCCGGCCATCAGGGCCAGGGCGAGACCGGCCAGACAGCCGAGCGAGGAGCCGGCCAGCCAGTCGACGCGCCACGCGCCGGCGAGCCCGCGGGCCAAGACTGGGTCGGCCAGCCAGGCTCGGGCGAGGTCGCCGGGGTCGCCGAAGCGCCGCATCGCCTCCCGCTCCGCCACGGCCCGCTCAGCGCCCTCCTCCTCGATGCTCCGGACGAGGTAGCGCAGGTGGTCTTCGGCCTCGGCCAGCACCCGCTGCCGGAAGAGCCATCCTCCGACCCGGGCGCGGGCCAGCTCGCGGCGGTAGGCGGTGAGGTAGTCGTCGATCTGTTCTCTGTCGCTCATCCGGGGAGATGGGTCGGGGAGGCGTTGTCGATCGCCGAAGTTCGGCGTCTAGCTCACGTGGCCGTCGAGAAAGCTGACGATCTCCTCGGGATCGAAGTGGAACGGCCCCATGCCGCCCTTGTGGGCGATGTGACCGTCGGTGCCGATGATGTAGATCCGCTCCGGCCAGGCGGCGTAGCAGGCGTTGGCGGTATTGGTGATGTCGTCGACCAGGGTCGGGGTCTCGACCTCCATCTCGGCGACGAAGGTCCGGGCGAGGTCGAGACGCTCCTCGAATCGCTTCGGCTGCTCGTAGACCACGTCGCCCTCGACGTTCGACTCCATCTGCCACTCGTCGGCTGGATGCGCCTCTTTGATGTAGACGTAGACGAACTCGGCCCGTCCGGCGTACTGCCGGCGGAGCTCCTCGAGCCGGGCCACACGGGCCCGGAAGGGCGGTCACGTGTAGCTGCCGAAGACTAAGACGAGCGGCCTCTCGGCCCAGAACTCGGAGAGTCGCCGTGGCTCGCCCCCGTCGACGCTGGCGAGCTCGAGGTCCGGGGCGAGATCGCCCTCCTCGAGCATTCCCTCGCTACGGATGTCGTATTCGTTGTAGCGCACCAGGCCTTGCTCGAGCGCCTTCCAGTAGCCGAAGAGGCCGACGGCGGCGACGATGGCGATGGCGACGACGGCGATGAGGATCTTGCGGATCATGCTGGGCCCCCTCCGGTCAGCAGTTTACGCCATCGTTGTTTCGGTCGTACCAGCAGGTCGCGAAGTGGGCACGTGATGCGTTTTCTCGACGGATGGTGTGAGGCTCGCTCAAATTTGCTCGCTGCGGTCCGCGGCGGATGGGCCGGGGTCGGCAGGCGGGGGGTCCTTCGTCTGCAAGATCGAGCCGAGCAGACCGATCAACGTGAGGCCGCCGAGCGGCAGCAGGAGCCCGATCAGCAGGCCCGTCCCGGCCTGCGTGTAGGTCGTGCCTCGCACGAGCTCGATCGCGCGCGCTCGGATCGCCGCCGTCTGCGGCAACTGCTCCGTTTCACCGGCCTCGCTGGGCGCAGACACGAGGGCGTGGAGCGCTGTGAGATCCGGCGCGCCGTCTCCGTCGAGCTGTCCGACGGCGTCGACGATCAGCTCGGGCGGTAACCAGCCGGACCGGGCGTTCCCGACTCGGGAGGCGGCGTCTTCCGCGAGCGTGCGGAAGCGGTTCCACGCCTCGGCGCTGCGGGACTGGGCAGCGGCTAAGAGCTCTTCGACCGCGTCGGCATCGACGGGCTGCGGATGCTCCCCCTCCTCGAGGGTGAAGGCCAGGAAGGTGGCGGCACCGAGGCGCTCGACCAGGTATCTCTGTTCGATCGCCTCCTCCACGACCCAGCCCGCCCCGAGCCAGAGGCCGGCCCAAGCGCCCCCGGCACCGGCGGACAGGACGACGGTGGTGACGGCGACGCAACCGATGAAGCCACCCGTGCGCCATCCCCTTCTCAGCAAGGGACCGGCCGAGATCGCATAGAGCAACCCGCCCAGGAGGGCCGCCACCAGTCCGACGACGAGCATTCCCGCGAGAGCGTAGAGCGTCAGGCGCCCGCCGATCGCCCAGATCTCGGGCCAGCTCCGCTCGAGGAGTCCGAGCAGATTGCGGCCGACCCTGGCCGACTCGTCGCCGAGCCACTCGAGCCGAGCCGGGTCGAGGTCGACGAGCTCGCCGAAACGTTCCCTCCAGCCGGCGGGCAGGAGCTCGAAAAGGGTGCTCAGGACTCCGTCCTCGGGGGAAGCGCTGGGGGCTGCTTCGGACATCGCCGGTGCCTACACTCCGTAGCCGAAGCCAGTCCTCGCGGAGGGTCGCCTCGGAGACACGGGACGGTCAGCGGAAGTTCTCGATCAGCACCGCGTCGCGCGAGATCTGGCCGCGACTGAAGAAAAGGACCCGACCGTCGCTCGAGTAGTCGGCCCACAGGAGGCGCTTCTCGTCGAAGTCGGTCCACTGGATGGGCTCGCCGCCGTCGAGAGGCAGGCGCCACAGGTTGGTGCGATCGTGCTCGACCGTGTTGATGAGGAGGGCTTCGTCGTCCCAGGTCCAGCGCACGAACGAGCCGCTTCCGGTGGAGACGGGCTGGTCGATCGACAGGATCGGCGGCCCGCCCTCGATGCCGGTGATTCCGATCCGCAGCCCGACCTGCTCGTCGAAGTAGACGAAGGCCAGTCGCGTACCATCGTGGGAGATCGCCGGGAACTGCGAGCGGTAGTCGGTGAGCTGCGTGGGCCGGGAGCTGCCGGGCACCAGTCTCCAAAGGGACGGGATGCCGCCGCTCAGGTGCTCGAAGACGACCCCGACTTCGGCCGCCACGGCCGGACGAGCGAACTCGGTCAGGGGGTCGTCGAGGAGCGGACGGCGCTTGCGGTCGTCGAGGGCCATCTCGAACAGCCGGATCCCTCCCGCACCTCGGGAGACCCAGACGACTCGCCCGTCGGCGGTCGTCGACGGATAGCGATCCTCGTCGGGGTCCTCGGTGAGGAGTGTCTTGCCGCTGCCGTCGGCGTTCATGATCGCCAGATCGAGCTGCCCCGCCTCCAGGGTCTGGAAGACGATGCGGTCGTCGGGGGCGACGGAGAAGCCGTAGGCGCCGTCGAGCAGGCCTCGACTGATCCGGCGGGGTCGGTCGCTGCCGTCGCTCGGCATGCTCCAAATATCGCCCGAGCGGTCGGTCGGGATGGTCAGCAGGGTCTCGC
>JAWVZD010000416.1:0-3183 GCA_033722395.1 Thermoanaerobaculia bacterium
CTGTCGACCGAAGACACCTCCCCGTCCGATCCCAACAGTCCGAAGCGGGCATGAGTCCCGCCGATGTCACCTACCAATCCGGTCACGAAACTGATCTCCCGGCTACCGCTCACTTCCCCGCGGGTCCCCTCCGGCGGGGATCGATTCTCATCGGATCGACGAAGGAGTGTACTACGCACTCGATCGAATGTCGCTTCGAGCCGACCCTCGCGGCTCGCCTCGCGTCACCGAGATCACGATCTCGCGCCAGCCGCTCGCCACCGAGCCGGGCTAGCCGCCGTGGCGACGCAACACCCAGGCTGCGACCCAGCCGAAGAGAAATTGATACGGCAAAGTTTCGATCAGATGGATGCGGGCCACGTTCTCTGGCATCACCGGATTGGGCAACAAGAGATAGAGCGAGGGCACCGCGAAGAGCAGCGACAACGCCAAGCCGGCCTCCCACCACGGGCCTCGCATCATGCGGACCACCGGCAGCGCGATCGCCACCCAGAGGAGCGCCCGTACGAACTGGAGCGGCACCATCCACGGAGTCCCGGATACCACCGAGGCCATCTGCGCCGCGAAGCTGCCGGGGTCGGTGCCACCGTAGTAGGCGCGCAGACCTGGATCGTGCCAGGCCACGTAGTAGCCGAAGAGGTAATAGAGCATCACGTAGAGCGCCGCCAAGGCCACCGTCCGGACGGCGAGGGCGCGCGCCGGTAGAGGTGGTATTCCGTTCGGTCCCGCACCGGCGTCACCGGTTCGAAGCGGACGCAAGACGCCAACGGCGATCGGCGCGAAGACGGCGGCGTTGAACAGCCCCATCAGAAAGATGCCTCGCAGCATTTCGGCCGACATCTTGTCGCCGAGATACACCAGGCTCTCGATCTGTCCCATGAAGGTAACCGGCCCGAAGAAGATCACGAAGGTCGTGGCCACCAACCGCCATCCCGACCAACGCGAGCGGATCACCGGATACGCCAGGGCGGCGACCTGGACGAAGAACAGCCCGAGCACCAGCCCGAGAGGCAGTTCCGGCGCCGCGGAATCCTCGCCCATAGCGGGAACGAAGCGGGCGCCTACTGCGGCTACGACGAGGAGAACGACCGTCAGACCGATCAGTCGCACTGTAAGCCGAACAGCGTACCTGGTAGAAGGATGCATGACCGCCACCTCCTCGGCGACCCGACCGATAACTTCGCCGGAGGAAGAATCCGTTACCATCACGCGTCGAGTCGACCCAGCATACGATGCGACCGCGATCCACAGCCCCACCCGGCGAGGCAGGCCCCGCTTTAGCGGTGGCGTTCGCCTGCCTGCTCGCCGCCTGGAGCCCGTCGCCCGTGATGGGCGCCGACGATCCAGCGCGGGACTTCGGGACTATGGTCTGGGAGGAGGAGTTCGAGGACGAGCGCCTCGACCGCACGAGCTGGAACGTCGAGGTGATGCCGGACCCGTACAACGAAGAGCTGCAGTACTACCCGGATCGCACCGACGACCACCCGGAGGCGAACATCTGGCTCGAGGACGGCCTGCTGGTCATCGAGGCACGCCGCGAGGACTACGCCCACCGGCGCTATACCTCCGGCCGCATCAACACCCAGGACAAGCACGAGTTCCTCTACGGCCGTTTCGAGGCCCGCATGCGCCTTCCCGACGAGGTCGGGCTGTGGCCGGCGTTCTGGCTCCTCGGAGCCAATATCGACGAGGTCGGTTGGCCGGCCTGCGGCGAGATCGACGTCATGGAGGGAAAGGGGCGCCTACCGAACTGGACCTCCGGAGCGCTCCACCGCGGTCCGGATCCCGAGCACAACCGCATCACCGTCGAGGAGTACGTCCTCCCCTCCGGCAACTTCCACGACAGTTGGCACGTCTTCGCCGTCGAATGGGAGCCCGAGGAGATTCGCTGGTACGTCGACGACACCATGTTCCAGCGGGTCGAGAAACCCGACGGAGTCGACCGCGCCTACTGGCCGTTCGACCACGGCCATCCGTTCTTCCTCATCCTGAATCTCGCCGTCGGAGGATGGTTCGACACGCCGCACCAGCCGCCCGACGCGATGGAGCCCCAGCGCCTCTACGTCGACTGGGTGAGGGTCTTCCAGAAGGAGCCGAACTCGAATCGACCACGATCCGCGGCAGTACCGTGAGTTCGCTCGAAGGCTCTCGCGAAGAACGGTCAGCCGCAGCCGATCCCAGAAAGAAGACCCCGGCCGGTCCGGCGAGGCTCGGCCTTCTGGCCCTCTTCGTCTCGGGACCCCTCGTCGTCGGCTTCCTCTCCGGCAGCGCGACGGCCCGAGGGGTCGGCACCTGGTATCGGGAGCTCGCCAAGCCGGCCTGGACCCCGCCCGACTGGCTCTTCGGACCCGTCTGGACGATCCTCTACGTCCTCATGGGTGTGGCGGCCTACCTGGCCTGGAGTCGGGGGCCCGCCGGCCGCGAGCGGCGACGAGCCATGGGCCTGTTCGCCGCCCAGCTCGCGCTCAACGGGCTCTGGTCGGTGCTCTTCTTCGGGCTGCAGAGCCCTGGGCTCGCTTTGGTCGAGATCCTGTTGTTGCTGGTCCTGATCGGTGCCACGGCGAGAGCCTTCTACCAGCGCTCGTTGCTGGCCGGACGGCTCTTCGTCCCGTATTCGATCTGGGTCGGATTCGCCGCGATGCTGAACTTCGCGATCTGGCAGATGAACCTCTGACGCGAGGGACCGAGCTCGAGCCCTTCGACCGACGGCACGAGGAATCGCACGGGGACCGCATCGCGCCCCCTAGTTCGACTCGCCTCCGACGGCGCGACTACGATTCGGCGAGAGAGGCCAAGATCGCCGCGAGCTTCTGATTCATCTCGGCGAGCTGCTCTTGCTGCATTGTGTAGCGCCGGTTCTCGGCCTGTAGCAGCCAGTACTTGTAGCAGATCAGCCAGAACTCTCGCTCGGCGGGACCCATCTCGGGCGACGGCATCGGGACGTCGCCGATCGGGATGACGCCGTCGTCGACGCTGGTGACGGCCCAGTCCCAGCGGTCCATCGGGTAGTCGTGGCCCGTTTGCTGCCAGACCAACCAACAGGTGCACAGCGCGATGATGAACAACAGTGCGACGATCAGGTTCTTCTGCATGGCTACATCTCCTTCGGTCTCAAGGTTTGCCGGACTCCCTGGCAGCATCGAGCTCCGACTGGAAGAAGATCCGGTCGAGGGGTCGAAGCTC
>JAWVZD010000417.1:0-3182 GCA_033722395.1 Thermoanaerobaculia bacterium
CGCGACCCTTACCCCCAGCGCCGACCTCGACGCCTGGATCGCCGACGCGCCCGACTCGACCCTCTTCGTCGTCGACGAGGCCTATCACGAGTACGTCCGTGCCCCCGGCTACCGATCCGCCGAGCACTGGGTGGCGAAGCGGCCCAACGTCGTCGTCACCCGCACCTTCTCGAAGATCTACGGTATGGCGGGCCTGAGGCTCGGCTACGCGCTCGCCCACCGAGACACTGCGGCCCGGCTCGCCGCCTACATGGCGAGCGACAACGCCAACATCATGGCGCTGGTGGCGGCGCGGGCCTCGCTCGAAGACACCGGGCTCACCGAGCGCGCCCGGCTCTCCAACCAGCGCGCCAAGAAGGTGGTCCTCGACTGCCTCGGCGAGCTCGGCCTCGAAGCCCTCCCCAGCCACGCCAACTTCCTGATGCACGAGATCGGCGGCGAGGTGCGTCCCTACATCGAGCGCATGCGCGAGCGCGGCATCCGGGTGGGTCGGCCGTTCCCGCCGATGGAGCGCTACAACCGCCTGTCGCTGGGGCTGCCGGAGGAGATGGAGCGCTGGGCGGAGGCGCTGCGCGACTTCCGGCGCCGGGGATGGGTGTGAGCCGGAGCGCGGCGCGACGACTGGCGGTCCTCGTCGCCTCGGCCGCCCTGGCCTCGGTGGCGCTGGCGTCGGCCCCGGCCCTGGCCGCCGAGCCGCCGTCGCCACCGGCTTACGGCGTCGCCATCGAGGAGGCCTGGATTCCGATGCCCGACGGGGTGCGGCTTGCCGCCGACCTCTACATGCCGACCGGCGGCGCACCCGACGAGCGCTTCCCGGTGCTCCTCGAGTACCTGCCGTACAGGAAGAACGAGGCTCGCGGCTACCGCTACGGCGTCTATGCCTACTTCGTCAGCCGCGGCTACGTCGTCGCCCGGGTCGACATCCGCGGCACCGGGGCGAGCGAGGGGCGCCTGATCGCCTACGAGTACACCGAGCAGGAGAACGACGACGGCGAGGTGGTGATCGACTGGCTCTCCCGCCAGCCGTTCTCGACCGGCGCGGTGGGGATGTTCGGGGTCTCCTGGGGCGGTTTCAACGCGATCCACCTGGCGATGCGCAACCCGCCGGCTCTGAAGGCGATCATCGCCGTCGACGCGACCGACGACCTCTACCAGGACGACGTCCATTTCATGGACGGCATCCTGCACGTCGACTCCTGGGAGATGAGCCAGGATTTGGACAACGCCCGCCCCGGCGCCCCCGACTACCGCATCGACGAGGCCTACTTCCGCGACCGCTTCGACACCGAGCCGTGGATGATGACCTACAAGCGCCAGCAGCGCGACGGGCCGTTCTGGGACCGCACGGCGTTGAAAGCCCGCTACGACGCGATCCGCATCCCCAGCTTCCTGATCGGCGGCTTCTACGACGGCTACCGCGACAGCGTGCCGCGCATGCTCGAGCACTTGGAGGCCCCGGTCAAGGCGATCGTCGGCCCGTGGTCGCACGCCTTCCCGCACGACGCCTATCCCAAACCGGAGATCGAGTGGCGCCACGAGGCGGTGCGCTGGTTCGACTACTGGCTCGAGGGCAGGGATACCGGCATCATGGACGAGCCCGCCCTGGCGGTCTTCGTGCGGCGCTGGCACCCGCCGGATCCGAACCTGGAGCGGGTCGAGGGCGAGTGGCGCTTCGAGGAGGGCTGGCCGATCGAGCGCACCGACTGGCGCACCCTCTACCCGCACGACGACCGCACGCTCTCGGTGGAACCGCCGGCCGGCGAGTCGGCGCACGAGCTCCTCTACGTGCCGACCACCGGCATCGAGGCCTCCGGACCGGTCATGTGGTGGGGCGATGTGGCGCCGGACCAGCGCCCCACCGACGCCTTCAGCCTGGTCTACGACACCCTGCCCCTCGACGAGGAGATCGAGATCCTCGGTCTCCCGGTGGCGCGGCTGCGCGTCTCGGCCTCCGCACCGCTCGCCAACTGGGTGGTCAGGCTCTCCGACGTCGCCCCGGACGGCCGCGTCACCCAGGTGGCCGGCGCGGCGTTCAACGGCGCCCACCGCGTCTCGGCCTATCAGCCGCTCGAGCTCGTCCCGGGCGAGATCTACGAGCTCGAGGTCGAGCTCCACTTGACCTCCTGGGTCTTCGAGCCGGGGCACCGCATCCGTCTGGCCGTCAACAACGCCCAGTGGCCGATGCTCTGGCCGAGCCGCTATCCGATGACGACGGCGCTCTATCTGGGCGGCGAGAGCGGCACCCGTCTCGAGCTCCCGGTCATCCCCTTCGCCGAGCGCCCGAAGCCCGACTTCCTTCCCCCTGCCGAGGACCCGGAGCTCCCCGGCTACGGCTCGCTCGAGGAGGGCACCGTCTCGGGCTACGGCGAGATCGCTCGGGTGGTGCGCGACACCAAGCGCCGAACCACCGAGGTGGTGGCCCTGAACGGCGGCGGGAGCCGCTACCCGTGGGGCACCGAGCGCTACGAGGAGACGATCACCCACCGCGCGAGCGACGAGAATCCGGCCGAGGCCTCCCTCGTCGGCGAGCACCGCATGACGGTCGAGCTCGACTCCGGCCGCACCCTGGTCTGGGAGGCCGAGCTCGACTTCTCGAGCGACCTCGAGAGCTTCTTCTACACCTACACCCGGCGGCTGTTCGAGAACGGCGAGCTCCTGCGCGAGAGGACCTGGAAGGACGTCATCCCGCGCGACCATCAGTAGAGGACCGCCCAACTGGGGTACTCCGCCCGAACTGGGGTACCCCGCCCGGCTGTTGGGCATGCCGGACGAGGACCGGGGCTCGGAGGTGACCTGCCGGCGAGCGCCTGCGAGTGCAGGCTCTTGGTGTAAGCTGGTCGCTCCCCGATCAGGGCCGCAGCTCACCCCACGGCGACCGGCGGCCTCGGTCGTGTCGGGAGGAGATCCGTCCGAGGGGAGATTTGGAGAGGAGACGACCATGAGCCTACGCATCAACGACACCGCCCCCGACTTCACCGCCGAGACCACCGAGGGCACGATCCGGTTCCACGATTGGATCGGCGACGGCTGGGCGATCCTGTTCTCGCACCCGAAGGACTTCACGCCCGTCTGCACCACCGAGCTGGGCGCCGCGGCGAGCCTGAAGGGCGAGTTCGAGCGCCGCGGTTGCAAGCTGATCGGCATCAGCGTCGACGGTGTCTCCGACCACGAGGCCTGGTCGA
>JAWVZD010000418.1:0-3179 GCA_033722395.1 Thermoanaerobaculia bacterium
CGGCCTCCATGCGGGCCATCTTCGGAAAGGCGGCGGCGAGGCTCAGCCGGCGGGTGTCGCCGGCGAACACACCGGAGACCATGGCGTCGACGAGGACCTCGGCCGCCTCGGCGCCGATGCGCCGGCTGGCGAACTCGTGGACCGTCTCGTCGACCCCCTCGGGCCGGGCGCGGGCGAACGGCTCGGCGAGCACCCGAAGCCGTCCTTTCGGGCTCAGAATCGGGCTGGTCAGAAAGGCGAGCGGACCGGTGGGAAGCGGTTCGAGGCGCCCGCGGCGGTAGAGGAACCGATCCGCCGCAGCGTCGGCGGCCGGTTGGAGCTCGGCGTCGAGACCGAGTCGGCCGACCAACCGCAGCATGGCCGATACGTTGTCGAGGAAGCCGTTCGGCCCCCACTCGATGGTGAACCCGTCGGCCTGCTCGGTGCGGATGTTGCCGCCCGGCTCCGGCCCCGCCTCGAGCAGGGTCAGATCGAGCCGACGGGAGGCTTTGGCCGCGCGGTCGGCGAGCTCGAGAGCGGTGGCCAGACCGGCGATGCCGCCGCCGCCGACCGCGATGCGCCAAGATTTCATCCGGTTCGCTCCGCCGCCCGACACGCCATTTCAGACGGTGCGCGAGAAGGTCGGCTTCTGCTGCTGCTTCTCGGCCAGATAGCGATCGAACGCCATCGCGGCGTTGCGCACGAAGAGCCGGCCGGCGCCACGCACCTCGATCGCCTCGGCGGTGTCGACGACGAAGCCTTCCTCCTCCAGATCGGCGAGGCGGGCGAGCGAGGCGGCGAAGTAGTCGTCGAAGTCGATGCGGTACCGCTCCTCGACGCGGCGCTTGTCGACGCCGAAGTTGCACATGATCTGCATGATCACGTCGCGGCGGAGCAGGTCGTCGTCGTCGAGCAATCGCCCCCGTTCGATCGGCAGCCGATCCCGGTCGAGCGCGGCGTAGTAGGTGGAGAGCTTCTTCTCGTTCTGGAAGTAGGCGCCCTCGAGGTCGCCGATCGCCGACACCCCGAGACCGATCATGGTCGACACCGGCTTGACCGTGTAGCCCATGAAGTTGCGCTCCAGCCGACCTTGGCGTGCCGCCACCGCCAGCTCGTCGTCCGGCAGGGCGAAGTGGTCCATCCCGATCGGTTCGTAGCCCGCCGCGAGGAAGCGATTGAGCGCCGCGAGGTAGAGCTCGAGCTTTTCCTTCGGGCTCGGAAAGTCGTCGGTGGTGAGCCGCTTCTGGTTGAACTTCATCCACGGCACGAAGGCGAACGAGTAGACCGCCAGGCGGTCGGGCCTGAGCTCGATGACGTCGTCGAGGCTCTCCTCCCAGCTCTCTTGGCGTTGGCGCGGCAGCCCGTAGACCAGATCGCAGTTGATCCCCTCGGAGAAGCCGATCTCGCGCGCCGACTCGATCAGCTCGACGGTCTCCGACCAGGTCTGACCGCGCCCGATCGCTTGCTGAACCTCGTCGTCCGGATCCTGCACCCCCATGCTCAGGCGGTTGAAACCGAGCTCCGCCAAGCTGAGCAGGTGCTCGCGGGTGGTGACCCGCGGGTCGACCTCGATGCCGATCTCGGCCCCTTCGAGGACGTCGAAATGCCGCTCGAGCGCCCGGTAGAGCCGCTCGACCTCGGCCGACGAGAGGTAGGTCGGCGTGCCGCCGCCCCAGTGGATCTGGATCAGGTCGCGCCGGTGCGGCAGCCGGCCGGCGACGATGGCGATCTCGCGCTCGAGATAGTCGAGATACTGCTCCGCCACGGTGCGATGCGGCGTCGCGATGACGTGACAGGCGCAGAAGTCGCAATGCTTGCGGCAGAAGGGGATGTGGACGTAGAGGCTGAGCGGCGCGTCGCTATCCGCCCCGTCGGCCTCGGCCAGCTTGTCGCGGTAGGTCTCGTCGCCGACGGCGTCGTCGAACTCGACGGCGGTCGGATAGGAGGTGTAGCGCGGACCGGGTCGGTCGAATCGGCGGAGGGTCTCGAGACGGATCGGAGAGAGCGTAGGCATCAGCCGGCTCCTTGGTCGGATGTGGAGGTGTGGACGTAGTCGATGAGGCGCGCCACCTGGTCGGGATCGGTGGTGCGCTCGATGCCGTGACCGAGGTTGAAGACGTGTCCGGGCTCGGGCCCGGCCTCGTCGAGCACCCGGCGGACGCGGCGCTCGAGCTCGGCCGGCGGCGCAAAGAGGGCCGCCGGGTCGAGGTTACCCTGCACCGCCTTGCCGGGTCCGAGGAGCCGCCGCGCGTGCCCGAGAGGGGTCCGCCAGTCGACGCCGACGACATCCACCGGAAGCTCGGCGACTTGGTCGAGGAGGGTCGCGCCCTGGTTGGGGAAGTAGACGAGCGGCAGCTCCAGCGGTCTCAGACGCTCGAGCACGGCGGCGACGGCCGGCAGGGCGTAGCGCCCGTAGTCCTCCGGAGAGAGCAGCCCCGCCCAGGAGTCGAAGAGCATCAGCGCCTGGGCGCCGGCCTCCGCCTGAGCGGTCAAGTAGGCGGCGGTGGTCTCGGCGAGGGCATCGAGCAGGCGGCGGGCCGCCCCCTCGTCGCCGAACAGAAAAGCCTTTGCGTGCGGGAAGGTCTTCGAGCCCTTCCCCTCGACGACGTAGCAGAAGAGGGTGAACGGGGCGCCCGCGAAGCCGATGAGCGGTGTGGCCGCCGGCAGCTCGCGGCGCAGGATGCGGATCGTCTCCATGACGAACGGCACCGCTTCCTCGGGGTCGCGGCGGTGGAGCGAGTCGACCCGGCGGGCATCGCGGATCGGCTCGGCCACGACCGGTCCCGGTGCGAACTCGACCTCGATCCCCATGCCCTCGAGCGGCGTCATGATGTCGGCGAAGAGGATCGCCGCGTCGAGCGGGAAGCGCCGGATCGGTTGCAGCGTCGCCTCGGCGGCGAGCTCCGGGGTCTTGGTCAGGGTCAGGAAGTCGACCCGCTCGCGCAGGCGCCGGTACTCGGGGAGATAGCGGCCCGCCTGACGCATGATCCACACCGGCGTGTGGGGCACCCGCTGGCGCCGGCAGGCCGCCAAGAACGGCGGAGCGGCCGTGGCGGTCTTCGTCATGCGTCCCGACCCTCGCCGAGCCAGCGAGCGGCCTGCTTGGCGAAGTAGGTGACGACGAGATCGGCCCCGGCACGGCGGATGCCGAGCAGCGACTCCAAGGCGACCCGCTCGCCGTCGATCCAGCCGTTGGCGGC
>JAWVZD010000419.1:0-3157 GCA_033722395.1 Thermoanaerobaculia bacterium
GGTGTCGAGGTCGAGCTCGAGCTGGACGACGATCTGGAGGTTCCGGCCGGCGTCGAGCTCCAGCTGCTGCGGATCATCCAGGAAGCGCTGTCGAACGTGCGCAAGCACTCGGGGGCCGACGAGGCGGCCGTGACGGTGCGCCGGGAGGGCGATAGAATCGTCGCCGCAGTTCGTGACGACGGCGTGGGCTTCGATCCACAGCTTCGGCGGTCGTCGAGCGGCCCTCGCTTCGGCTTGGCGATCATGCGCGAGCGGGCCGAGGGTGTCGGCGGGACCATGCAGCTGGTGTCGTCGGCTGGACGCGGTACAGTCGTCGCAGTCGAGCTACCATTGACGGAATCTGTCCGAGGAGTTTCCTAGGATGCGAATACTGATCGCCGACGACCACGCCCTCTTCCGAGACAGCCTGGCCAGTCTGCTCGAGGCCAACGACATGGAGGTCGTGGGCGAAGCCAGCGACGGCCAGGAGGCGGTCGAGCTGGCCTGGAAGCACAAGCCCGACGTCGTGCTGATGGACCTCACCATGCCGAATCTGAACGGTCTCGAGGCGACCAAGCGGCTGGTGGCCGAGCTGCCCGACATCAAGGTCGTCATTCTCACCGCGTCGGACGACGAGGAGGACCTGTTCGAAGCGATCAAGGCGGGCGCCAAGGGGTATCTGCTGAAGGACCTCGAGTCGGACCAGTTCTTCTCGTTGCTGCGCGGGGTGGAGAAGGGAGAGCCGGCCCTGACGCCGACCCTGGCGCGGAAGCTCCTCGACGAGTTCGCCAAGCCGACGCGGCGCGAGTCGCTGTCGTACGATCCGGACGCGCTGACGGCGCGGGAGACCGAGGTGCTCGAGTACATGGTGCGCGGCGTCACCTCGAACCGCAAGTTGGCCGAGGAGCTCAACGTCAGCGAGAACACCATCAAGTTCCACGTGCGGAACATCCTCGACAAGCTCCATCTCCACAATCGCGCCCAGGTCGTCGGCTACGCCCTGCGCCACCGCCTGGTCGAGCCGGGCGAGCCCGAGGACTGACCGCCGCCGCCGGGTGCGCCAGGGTGAGCTACGAGCTCGGTGAGTGGCTGAACCTGGCGCTGCGCTGGATCCACGTCGTGGCGGCGATCTTCTGGATCGGTCAGACGGCTCTGTTCAGCTGGCTCGACAGCCGCGTCGAGGTGGCGCGCTCCGGTGACGGTGGCGCCGCCGCGGGACGAGGTACGGAGGGTGCCGAGGCGCTTTGGATGGTCCACAGCGGAGGGTTCTACCGCGTCGACAAGCGGCCCTGGGGCGAGCCGCTGCCGCAGGTCCTCCACTGGTTCCGTTGGGAGTCCGCCTGGACCTGGACGAGCGGCTTCCTCCTCCTGCTGGTGGTCTACTATCGCGGCGGAGCCCTGGTGGTGCCCGACGCGCCGCTCGGCTGGCCGGGCGCGGCGGCGATCGGCCTGGGAACGCTGGTCGGGGGGTGGATGGCGTACGACGCGCTATGGCGCTCGCCGCTGGCCCGCCACGGTCGATGGCTCGCCGTCGGCTGTTTCGCAGCTCTGGTGCCGCTCGCCTGGGGTCTCGGCCTGGTGCTCTCGGGGAGAGCGGCGTATCTCCATGTCGGCGCGTTGCTCGGCACCGTCATGGCGGCGAACGTCTGGATGCGCATCCTGCCGAATCAAAAGCGGCTGGTCGCCGCCGCTGCTGCCGGGCGCCAGCCCGATCTGGCGCTGGCCGACGAGGCGAAGCGGCGTTCGCGGCACAATACCTACCTGGCGCTGCCGGTCGTCTTCCTGATGATCAGCCACCACTTTCCGACCGCCGCGTACGGCCACCGGCTCGACTGGCTGATGCTCGGCCTGTTCGTCGCCCTCGGCCTGGCGGGCCGATGGGCGATCGAGCGCTGGGAGGGGAGGCGGTGAGCGGGTCTGGCGAAGAGCAGCACGAGGAGCGCTGGACGTCCTTCGCCGAGCCGTTCGAGCGTTTCGGCGAGCACTTCGAGCAGGCCGAAGCGGCCGGGGTCAAATTGGCCAACGCCATGAGCGTCGCCACCGTCTCGGCCGACGGACGGCCCGCTTCACGACAGGTGCTGCTCAAGGGCTACGACCGGTCCGGCTTCGTGTTCTACACCAACCTCGAGAGCCGCAAGGGGCGCCACATCGAGGCGAATTGCGAGGTGGCGCTGCTCTTCTACTGGCGCGAGCTCGACGTCCAGATCCAGATCGAGGGCACCGCCGAGGTGGTCTCGGACGAAGAGGCCGACGCCTACTTCGCGACCCGGCCGCGCGGCAGCCAGCTCGGCGCCTGGGCGTCGAAGCAGAGCCGTCCGCTGCCGAGTCGCGCCCGCCTGCTGGCGGCGGTCGCCAAGGTCGAGGCGAGGTACCTCGGTCGTGACGTACCGCGTCCGCCTCATTGGTCGGGCTTCCGCGTCGTGCCGCGGCGCTTCGAGTTCTGGCGCCAGGGTGCCTTCCGGCTCCACCATCGCACGCTCTACGAGCGTTCCGGGGAGGGCTGGCGGGTGGTCAAGCTCTATCCGTAGGCTGGACCGAGGGTGGCGACTCAGCGGTTCGTCCACTCGGCCTGTCGGCTCTCGAGGAAGGCGCGGATCCCCTCGACGGCGTCCTGCGTTTCCATCAACTCGTCCAAGTAGAGGCGCTCGACGCGCTCCAGGTCGGCGAGGAAGCGCGCCGACCAGTGGAGGCGCGCGGCGCGGGTGGCGAAGCGGAGCGCTGCGGCGCTCTTGGATAGAAGGTGCTCCTCGGCCCAGCGCCGAGCGGCGGCAAAGGGGTCGTGGGCGATCTCGGCGACCAGGCCGAGATCGGCCGCCTCGGCGGCCTCGATGCTGCGGCCCGACAGCAGTAGGTCGGTGGCCGTTTGGGTGCCGACGCGATGCGGCAGCAGCAGCGAGGCGACCGGCGCGAAGACGGCCAGGTTGATTTCGGGCTGACCGAAGCGGGCCCCGGGGGCGGCGACGATACGATCGGCGAGCAGCGCCACCTCGAGTCCGCCGCCGAGGCACTGCCCACGCACCGCGGCCAGCGTCGGAAGATCGAGCGCCAGAGTCTCCCGCACCAGGGCGTGGAACTCCGGCAGCATCTCTCCCACCCGTTCCGGCAGATGGTCCTCGACGCTGGCGCCGAACGAGAAGTGCTGTCCTGCGTGGTCGAGCAGGATCGCCTTGAGCTCGGA
>JAWVZD010000420.1:0-3149 GCA_033722395.1 Thermoanaerobaculia bacterium
CTACCTGGACACCGCCGTCATAGAACGCGGTTTCCGGCCGCAGCCTTCAAGGAGTTTCCTGATGCCGACGCGTCTCGTACTTGTTCTCCTGTCGCCAGCGCTGGCTTTGCTTCCGATGATCGGCTGGACGGCTCCCTGGGAACCCTCGACGTTGCCCGAGATCTGGCTCACCTCGACGTGGATGTCGAGCGTGACCTCCTGGTTGTGGTGGATGCGCGTCTCGAGCTCGATGCGGATCCCCACGTCCTGATACGAGAACGAGGTCACCGGCACGATGTTGCCGCCGATGGTGTTGGCCGTGTTGAAGGTCGTGACCGGAATCGGCACCTGCTCACCGATATGGAGGCTCGCCTGCTCGCCGTCACTGATCCTGAGCTGCGGTCGGGCAAGGAGCTCGGCGCCCGAGCTGTTCTTGACGAAGTCGTAGATGAACGACGGCAGCGTCAGCATCCAATTCGACTGATTGAGGAACTCCAGCTCGGAAAGCTGAATCGGGGTCGGCTCGAGCGACTGGATGACCTGGTACTCGGAGAGCGACACGCCGAGATCGAGGAGCTTGTTGGTGTTGATCTGCAGCAGCTCGACGTCTACCACCACCTCGCCCCGGGCCTTGTCGTTGGTCGCGATGATGCGCTCGGCCACCTTCACCCGATCGGCCGTATCGCGCATGACGATGGCGTTCAGCTCCTCGTTCGTGGCGATGTTCTTCGCACCCACCAACTGCCGCAGCATGTTGAAGGTCTCTTTCGGCTGCGCGTTCGACAGGAAGAAGGTCTGGATGACGAGATCTTCGTAGGCGCGACGGTTCTGGGGCGTATCCGCAGCGATGAGGATGGTGTGCTCGTCGAGCACCTTGTAGAAGTGTCCGGCCGAGCGCATCAGGATCTCCAACGCGTCCTGTGCCACCACGTCCTGCAGCGTGATGGCGATCTCCTGGTCGCGCAGGTTGGGATCGAAGATGATGTTGATGCCGAATGCCTTGCCGAGGGCTCGATAGATGCTCTTCACCGACACCGGCTCCGGGAAATCCATCGAGATCGGCTCGACGGAGCGCGGGCTCAAGGTCGGCGGTTGTCGGCGGCGCACGTCCTCGGTCAACTCGGCCAGCGAGCGTAGCTCGGCCCCGTCCGAGGCGGCGGCGAGCTGCTCGCGCACCTTGCGCAGCTCGACCTGAGCGTACTGGTTCGTCGTATCGAGCTGCACGGCCTGCTGGAACTCGATCAGCGCCTGATCCAGCACACCGGTGTCCCGATACTGCTTACCCCGCTCGAAGTGCATCTGCGAGGCACGGATCTTGGCACGCAAGAGAGCCGCACGATACGAGATGTTGTCGGGCTCCTTCTCCACCAACTCGAGGTAGCGAACCACGGCCTGGTCCCAGTCGCCCTCCTGTTCCGCCAGTTGGGCCATGCGGTAGGTCCCCTGGGAGGCGCAACCGACGACCAGAGCGGTGAGCAGGGCGACGACAAACAAACGATTCTTCATCTCTCGGTCCTAGCTCCCGGACCGAATCGATCCGAGACGCGGCGCTGCGGCGCCAACCTTATCTCAACTTCCCGCACCACCCGCCACCCCCAGGCGCTCGGGCTCCGCTTCTGGAAACCCGACGAACGCCAGGTCGGCCGACTCGTAGCCGATGTGCACCAGACGGAACTTCTCCTTGACGACATCCCCTACCTGGGCGTTGTACACGGCATCCGCATCGGAAAAGACCGCGATGCGGTGTCCCGGCCGGCCGAAATTGCCCAGGTAGATCACGTCGACCGGCGGCGGCTGGGGCTTCGGTGGCTCGGTCGTGGTCGCCGGCTCCGGTTGCGGCTCCGGCTTCTTCTTCACGGGGGGCTTCTTCTCGACCGGGGCGTCGCTACGAGGCGGCTGACCGTAGGCGAAGAGATTCCGCCCCAGCGAGAACTCGGCGCTCGGCCGATCGAGCTCCGCCGATGCCACGCGCATGACGCGCTGTCGAGCGCCGGCGATCCGGGCACCCGTGGTCGTGGCCATCTCCGGTCCCGCCGCACCGACGCGAGCCGAGCTCTCGCTCCACAGGTAGAAGATGCCCAGGGCGACGAGGGTCAGCAAGAGGACTACCACTCGTCGACTCACGATGCCGACTCCGGGCTCGCGGTCCGACCTTCGGCCGTAAAGAGGGTCGACAGCTCGAGTCCGATCCGCAGCTCGCTGCCGCCTTCCCGTCCGGTCAGCTGCACCGCCTCCAGGGTGAGGAAGGTGGGGGTGACCTCGAGCAGATTGATGAAGCGCCTCAGCTCGGCATACGAGCCCTGAACCGAGAACGAGAAGCTGCGCTCGACCAGTCCGAGCTCGCCGATCGGCTCACGTGGATAATCGATCGCCGACGGCTCGAGACCGGCCCGGCGGGCGAGCGATCGCACCTCGCCAATCACGATCGTGAGGCGCTTCGACGGTCTCCCCAGCCGCTTGCGATAGAACTTCCTCAGCTCTCGCCGGTTGTACCGCACCTGCCTGCGATCCACGCGCCTCTGCCTCACCAGACGCTCCAGCCGCTCGAGCTCGCTGGTGCGCGCCTCGAGTCGCTGGTCGACACTGCGGGTGAATCCAGAGTAGGCCAGCTGATACCACCCCAGCGCCGCCAGCGAGACGACGATCAGGACGGCGCCGGGCAACCACCACCAACGCCGCTCCCACAAGGCCCGACGCCAGGCGCTCACCCCTCCCCCTTTCGAGTCCGACGCGACGAATCGGCCTCGCCCGACGGAGGGAGATAGACGACGGCGAGCGAGAAGCGCAGTTCGCCGTCCCGGCGAACCTCGGAATCCGGGTCGGGATCGAGAAAACGTGGATGCCGGAAAAGATTGTCGATCAAATTCAGCAGGGCCTCGTCGCGGCGGGCCATTCCCTCGATCCGTAGCACGACTCGTCGCGCATCGTTCGGACCCAGCGAGATCGTGGGCGACAGGCGCTCGAAGCGCACGTTGGGAGGCAGCACCTCTCCCAGGTGCTCGAACAGTCGACTCCAACCGAAGGTCCGACGGGCGATACGCTCGTTGCCGACCGCCACCTCCGCATTCATCGCCGCCAGATCGACCGCGGCGAGGTCGCGCTCGATCTCGGCGAGCTCCTCCTCGAGCTCGCCGATCCGAGCCACGGTCGCCTCGAGCTCGGCTCTGGCC
>JAWVZD010000421.1:0-3149 GCA_033722395.1 Thermoanaerobaculia bacterium
ATCGGATGCTCGAAGAGCGCCTCGAGATCCCCCTGATCATCGGCGGTCGGGAGATCGACACCGGCGAGCGGGGGCAGGCGATCTGTCCGCACGACCACGCCCACGTCCTGGCCGACTTCTCCCAAGCCGGAGCGAAGGAGGTGGAGCAGGCGACCGCCGCCGCGGCATCCGCCTGGCAGGAGTGGTCCGAGATGCCGTGGGAGGCGCGGGCCGCCGTATTCCTGCGGGCGGCCGATCTGCTCGCCGGACCGTGGCGGGATACGCTGAACGCGGCCACCATGCTGAACCAGTCGAAGACGGTCTTTCAGGCCGAGATCGACGCCGCCTGCGAGCTGATCGACTTCTGGCGCTTCAACGCCCATTTCATGCAACAGCTCTACGGTGAGCAGCCGGCTTCGGCAGCGGGGACCTGGAACCGGGTCGAGTACCGGGCGCTGGAGGGGTTCGTCTTTGCGGTCACGCCGTTCAACTTCACCTCGATCGGCGGCAACCTTCCCACCGCCCCCGCCATCATGGGCAACGTGGCGTTGTGGAAACCGGCTTCGACGGCGGTTCTGCCGGCGTACTACATCATGCGCCTGCTCGAGGAGGCCGGCCTGCCACCGGGGGTGATCAACTTCCTGCCGGGCCCGGGCCGCGCGGTGGGCGACCCAGTGCTGGCGAGTCCGCGCCTGGCCGGTATCCACTTCACCGGCTCGACGGCGGTCTTCCAGGCGATGTGGCGAACGGTCGGTCAGAACATCGGCGACTACGACACCTATCCTCGCCTGGTCGGCGAGACCGGTGGCAAGGACTTCGTCTTCGCCCATTCGAGCGCCGACGTGCCCAGCCTGGTGACGGCCTTGGTCCGGGGGGCGTTCGAATACCAGGGCCAGAAGTGCTCGGCCGCCTCGCGGGCCTATCTGCCACAGTCGCTGTGGGACGGGGTGTGCGACGGGCGGGAGGCGCAGCTGTCGGAGATCCGCATGGGATCGCCCCTCGACTTCCGCAACTTCATGGCGGCGGTGATCGATCAGAGCTCGTTCGACGACATCATGGGCTACGTACGGCATGCCGAGCGGACCGACGGCCTGGAGGTGGTGTTCGGAGGCGAGGGGGACGACTCGGAGGGCTACTTCATCGAGCCGACCGTGGTGCTGTCGCGCGATCCGGCCTCCAAGCTGATGCGCGAGGAGATCTTCGGGCCGGTGCTGACCGTCCACGTCTACGCCGACGACGATCTCGCCACCGCCCTCGAAGCTTGCGACCGGACCAGCCCATACGGTCTCACCGGCGCCATCTTCGGGCGCGATCGGGGCGCCATCGAGCGCATGGCGGCGGCGCTCCGCCACACGGCCGGCAACTTCTACATCAACGACAAGCCGACCGGAGCGGTGGTCGGCCAGCAGCCGTTCGGCGGTTCGCGTGCCTCCGGCACCAACGATAAGGCGGGCTCGAAGGCCAACCTGATGCGCTGGACCTCGCAGCGCGCGATCAAGGAGACCTTCGTGCCGCCGACCGACTTCCGGTATCCGCACATGGGCGACGAGTGAGCTCTCCTTCGCGGCCGGCGACGCATCTGGCGATCGATCCGCGTCTGAGCGGCGAAGCGGTCGAGCTCGAGCCCGGTCGCGCGACGGTGCGTCTCGAGGCCGGCGAAACCCTGGCGGCCGACGAGCGTGGCCTGGTGCACGGTGGGTTCCTCTTTTCGGCGGCGGACTACTGCGCCATGTTGGCGGTCAACCGAGCGAACGTGGTGCTGGCGGCGGCCGAGATGCGCTTCCTCGCTCCGGTCGCCGTCGGCGAGATCGTACTGGCGCGAGGGTGGGCGCAGGCCACGGCCGAGAATCGCTACCGGGTCGAGGTCGAGGTCTCCCGAAGAGAGGGGAAGGAGAGCGTCGTGGTGGCGCGCGGGGTCTTCGACTGCGTGGTGACGGCGCGGCACGTGCTGGAGAGGCGCGAGTGAACGGGGGCCTGCTCGTCGCGCGCACTCTCGAGCGGCACGGCGTGCGCTTCCTGTTCACGCTCTGTGGCGGTCACATCTCGCCGATCCTGGTCGAGAGCAAGCGGCTCGGTCTCGAGGTGGTCGACGTCCGTCACGAGGCGACCGCCGTCTTCGCCGCCGACGCCGTCGCCCGTCTGAGCGGTGTGCCCGGGGTGGCGGCGGTGACCGCCGGGCCCGGCGCCACCAACACCATCACCGCGGTCAAGAACGCCCAGCTCGCCCAGTCCCCGCTCGTCCTGCTGGGCGGTGCCACGGCGACGGTTCTCGATGGGCGGGGTTCGCTGCAGGATATCGACCAGCTGGCACTCTTCCGGCCGCACGTCAAATGGCTGGCGTCGGCGCGGCGGGTGCGGGACCTGGTGCCGGCGCTAGAGGAGGCGTTCCGAGTCGCGGCCAGCGGCGTGCCGGGGCCGGTCTTTCTCGAATGCCCGGTCGATCTGCTCTACGACGAGTCGGTGGTGAGGGAGTGGTACCGGACGGGGAGCGACGGCGGGAGCTGGCGGCGCCGTCTCCAGCGCCTCTATCTCGACCTTCACCTCCGGCGCCTGTTCGCCGGCGCAGACGGTGCGGGCGACGCCGCCGAGCCACCCCCTCCGGCAGCCGTCCGCGAGGCGAGGCGGCGCCAGGTCGCGCGGGCCGCGGCCCTGCTCGAGCGCGCGGAGCGACCGGTGCTGCTGGTCGGCAGTCAGGCGACCCTGGAGGCTGCGCGCGTCGAGCGGACCGCCGCCGCGGTCGAGCGTCTCGGCCTGCCGACCTATCTGTCGGGCATGGCGCGCGGGCTCCTCGGCCGGCGGCACGAGTTGCATCGCCGCCATCAGCGGCGCAAGGCATTGAAGGAGTCCGACCTGGTGATCCTGGCGGGAGTGCCCTGCGACTTCCGACTCGACTACGGTCGGCAGTTCGGTCGCACCACGCGACTCGTCGGTGCGAACCGGAGCCGCCGCGATCTCCGTCTGAATCGGCGCCCGGACCTGGGGATCCTGGCTGATCCCGGTCGGTTCTTGGTGGCGCTCGCCGAGGCGGTCCCGCCGAACGGCGAGCGATGGAGCGAGTGGCATCGCGTGTTGCGCTCGCGGGACGAGGCGCGGGAGCGCGAGATCGACTCCGGCGCGGCGGAAGAGGGCGACGGGGTCAATCCGTTGCGCCTCTTCCGGGAGCTCGACCG
>JAWVZD010000422.1:0-3147 GCA_033722395.1 Thermoanaerobaculia bacterium
GCCGCGCGGCATGTTGTAGGCCGGATTGTTGCGTAACGGTAGCCGCCGGTAACTGCCGATCCGATAGCCGTCGACAACCTCCTCGCCGCTGTAGGGGAGCATGACGAATGCGTTGAGTCGCATCGCCTCGCTGCCTCCCTCCCGCCTGACGAAGATTTGGCCGAGGCCGGGCGAGCGGGGGGCTCGCCAGTTCCATCTGCCGTCGCCGAGCCGCGTCATCTCCCCTGCGGTGGCGCAGGCTTCGAACCGCCCCCCCGCGCCCATCACTTCGGCGCGGAGATCGATCTCGGCACCCGGCAGCACGAAGAACGACATCACCCGGTACGGGTTGACCTCGTCCTGAAACCGTACGACGAACGAGGCCCTCTCGCTGCGATACGGTCGGCCCCGCCGGGCGAGATCCTCGGCCGTCGAGTCGCCGCCACACTCGACCTCGACCCCCGGCAGCTCTCCGATGGCTCCTGGCTGGGCAGCCGGCGAACCGGGCACATCGTCTCGAGGAAGCGCCCGACCCGAAACGAGCGTCGAGGCCACCGCGATGAGTGCCAAGAGATGAAGGCAGTGGGGAACGGAATGTCGTCTGCGACGGCGCACCGGGGATCCTCTCGAAGCGGTGCCAATTCTCTCTCAGGCGCAGGGAAAAGCAACCACGAGTTGGCCCCCTATAGACGAATCTCTGTTCTTGCTCGGCTCCTGATGAGAGAGAATGGTCGGCACGGTAGCTGCAGTACGACTCGACCGAGATGGGGATCGACGGGCAACGACACCACGGCGCCGGCGACGACGGGATCTCGCCGGCTGCGACGATCGCTGTCGTCCGCCGACCGGCCGTCTCCATCCTTTGGGTTGCCTGGCTGATCGTCGGCCTGGCGATCCCCGACCCGGCCAGTCCCGATGCGATCAGCCCCGATGCGATCAGCCCCGATGCGGCGCGACCCAGTCCGGAGGGCCCCGCTGCACCGATTCTCCGGCTTTCGACCCCTTCTCCGGTGACCTCGCCTGAGGAGGCAGCGGCACAGTCCGAGCCGGCCGCCGCGGCGGAGGATTCGGACCCGGACGAAGTGGCCGAGGAGTCGGAGGCGCGCGACCCGTTCGTCGAGCCCAACCCGTGTGACGTGACACCCGAAGGAGAGCGCGGTGTGCTCGACAAGACGCGCTCGATGCTCTTCGAGGCGGTCTGCAAGTCGGGCCGCTGGTTCGACGACTTTTTCGGTGACGAACCGTACTGGATGAGCGCCCGTCATACGTGGGGGCGCTTCGGGCTGCGCCTGATCGGCGAAGAGCACGAGGGCCTCGACCACGACGTCACCTTCAGCGCCAACCTCCATCTGCCCAATCTCGAGAACAAGGTGAACCTCTTCCTGCGCCGCGAGGAGGAGGAGCAGTTCGTCGCCGATCCCGACCGCTCGGTCCGCCTGGTACCGGCGCTGTTCCAGAATCGGGCCGAGCGCGAGTGGGTGCTCGGCGCCGGCTACAACCCGATGGGCGGCGCCTCCAAGGGGATCGACTTCGACGGCGGGGTCGAGCTGCGGCTTCCCCTCGAGCCGTATGTACGAGCGAGATATCGCCACTACTGGATCTTCGGCGAGACACTCCTCCTGCGTAGCATGCAGTCGGCCTACTGGCGCAACCAGCGCGGCTTCGGCTCGTCGATCAACACCGACGTCGAGCGCTCGCTGGGCGAAGACTATCTCCTGCGCTTCACGAACTTCGCCGCGATCGACCAGAGCACTTATGGAGTCGACTGGCGCTCGGGGCTCATCCTGTTCCAGTCGATCGGCTTCGACCGCGCTCTCGCCTATCAGATCGCCGTCGAGGGGGAGACCGACGCCAGAATTCCGGTCGAGCGCTGGGCGGGTGAGGTGACCTACCGCCAGCGTATGTTCCGCGAATGGTTCTTCGGCGAGCTCCTCGCCGGCGTGGCCTTCATCCACCCCGAGATCGGTAGTCCGCGCGAGGCCAGCTTCTATCTCGGCGTCGGCTTCGAGCTCGAGTTCGCCTTCGACGAGTAGTCACCTCACCGCGTCGAGCGGGTAAAAAGGAAGCTCGCGAAGGGAAAAACTACAAGCGACACGCACTCCGACGCGGCTTCGAGCGGCCCCGACGAGGCTGTTCCGATGCCTTCGCGCGGCGGCCGGCCCGACGTCGAACCTCATCTGCCGACACCTGCACATATCTTGCAGGTTCAGAAACGCGAGGCTCCGATCGGCCCCGAGCCTTCCTGGCTCCGGCCGACCGACGCCGAGAGAGAGAGAAACACGATCATCGGGCCCGCACTCGCGTGCGGGCAGGAAACAAGGAGGAACGAATGTACCGGACTCTGCGCAACAGCCTACTCAGTCTTTTCGCCATCGGCCTCCTCGTGGCTCTTCCGGCCACTGCAGAGGAGAACCCGTATCTGCAACCCGACGACACCTGGATCAGCCTCAGTGGCACGGTCGAAGCGGTTTCACCGGACGCCTTCACGCTCGACTACGGTGACGGCATCATCACCGTCGAGATGGACGACGGCGACCGCGACGCCGACGCCTACGCACTGATCGAGGGCGACAAGGTCACCGTCACCGGCAAGATCGACGACGACTTCTACGAGACGACCACCATCGAGGCGTCGAGTGTCTATGTCGAGAACATCGGCACCTACTTCTACGCCAGCGCGGTCGACGAGGAGGACACCTTCGTCACCGTGACGACGCCGATCGTCGTATCCGAGACGGTCGTCCAGGGGACGGTCACCGACGTCCGCATCACCGAGTTCACCATCGACACCGGTCTTCGCGAGCTCACCGTCGAGGTCGACGAGATGCCGTACGATCCGCTCGACGACGAGGGCTATCAGAAGATCGAGGTCGGCGACCGCGTCAGCGTGCGCGGTGACATGGACGTCGATCTCTTCGAGGGCCGCGTGCTCGAGGCCAACTCGATCGTCACGCTGTCCGGCTAGAGTCGGCGCAGCGGTCGGGCCACGTTTCACGATGTGCGTCCGACACCAGGAGGAACCCCCGGTCGGGAGAGCCCACCGGGGGTTTTCTCATAGCGGCCAGAGGAGCGGCACGAAGAGCAGGATCACCGCCAGGGCGAGCAGACTGAGCAACGACCCGAAGCGGACGTAGTCACCGGCGCCATACCCGCCCGGCTCCTGTACCA
>JAWVZD010000423.1:0-3147 GCA_033722395.1 Thermoanaerobaculia bacterium
GAAGCCGGCACCGACCGGCACCTCGGACTGCACCCGGACGGCAGTGGCCGGCAGGTCGAGCTCCTCTGCCGAGAGAGCCTCGGCGAGGGCCAGCTTGACGATCCGGGCGGGATCGCTGCGGCGCAGTCGCTCGAGCTCCGAGCTCGCCGCCCGGCCCGTTCGCGGCTGTGGCGTCGCCGCGTCGCTCAGTTGCTCGTCGGTCGCCCACTCGTCGCCCATCTGGCGCTCCCAGGCCCGGCGGAAGCGCGCCGCGTTCTCGATCAGGGCGGCCCAGTCGGCACGACCGGCCCGGTCGATGTCGGGCAGATCCCAGCTCACCGGTCGATGCCGATCGTCCGCCCCGGCCGCCGGCTCCTCGAAACGGATCGTCGCCCGGCTGTAAAGACCGAGAGCGGCCACCAGCGCCGGTCGTCCGTAGACCGCCGCGTGCTCCCCCATCAGGATGAGCTTGCCCGGCGCTCTGGCAGTGACCGTCTGATAGGCGGGCATGGTGAGAATCGGTCCCGATTCCAGGGACCGCGAACGGCTCGAACGGTCGTTCAGCCGTCGTGCAGCTTGCCGCGGCCGAGCTCCTCGTGAGCTCGCGCCAGATCGCGCGAGGTGAAGGCCGCCATCAGCGACAGCTCACCCGCCAGCACCGTGGCGGCGAGGATCTCGGCCAGACGCATCGCCGCGGCGCCGGGCTCGGCGTCGTCGACCGCGATACCCATCAGATCGAGCGCCTCGCGCTGCGTGCCGAGCGCCGTCCCCCCGCCGACGGCCCCGAGCGGCACGTCGGGCATGTTGACCGACATATAGACCCCTTCCGGCCCGCGCGGCTCGATGCAGGTGATCCCCATCGCCGCTTCGACGACCTGCGCCAGATCCTGGCCACAGGCGGCGAAGAAGGCGGCGATCACGTTGGCGAAGTGGGCGTTGTAGCCGAGCGCTCCGGCGGCGATCGAGCCCAGCAGGTTCTTGCGGTATTGGACGTCGACCAGCGACCGGGCATCCGTCTTCAGGACCTTCTTGAGCACCGACTCGTCGAGCACCACCTCGGCGTGCACCCGCTTGCCGCGTCCCTCCAGGAAGTTGACCGCCGACGGCTTCTTGTCGACGCAGTAGTTGCCCGAGAGCGCTACGCAAGTCACCCCCGTCGTCGGCTCGATGAGATCGCGCACCACGCGATCGCAGGCGATCGTCGCCATGTTCATCCCCATCGCGTCGCCCGAGGCGAAGCGGAAGCGGACGTAGACCGAGGTCCCCACTGCCTGGGCGCGGATATCGAGCAGCTTGAGATAACGGCTGGTCGACTCCGCCAGCTGGCGGATCGTCTCTTCGTTGTCGCGCAACCAGCCGAGGAACTCCGCCGTCTGCTCGGCGCCCGAGGTGCGGAAGGCGGGAGCCCGCGTCATGCCGACGTCCTCCACCCACACCTCGGCCCCACCGACGACCGAGATCGCCCGGCAGCCCCGGTTGATGCTCGCCAACAACGCCCCTTCGGTCGTCGCCAGGGGTACGAACACCTCCTCGTCGGGGCGGACGTAGCGTCCGCGGATCTTCAGCGGTCCGGTCACTCCGAGCGGAATCTGCGCCACGCCGACGAAGTTCTCGCAATGGCGCGTCGACGCCACTTCGGCGTCGACAGAGAAGTGTCCGACATCGCCCAGATCGATTCCCTTCAGGCGCTGCAGCGCCTCGCGCCGAATCGACGCCTTCTCCTCCGCCGACAGCTCCGCCGGTAGCTGGTGGAACCGTCTCGTCCCGCCGACGATCTCCTCGATCAGGCTCTCCCGACTCGCGGCCCTGGCCTCGACAGGATCCATGCTGGTCAGCCTCCCCTCCTCTTCAGACGCTCGGTCGTCCGGAGCGCCGCGATGCTCTCGGCCCCGATGCAGAACATGGCGATCCGCAGCTCGTGGAGCACCTGCTCGATCGCCGACACCGTCTCCTCCACCGAGCGGGTCGCCGGCTCGAGGAACGGCTGCGCCAAGCCGACCAGGTGTGCCCCGAGAGCGAGTGCCTTGGCTACCTCGACACCGTTGCGGACGCCACCGCTGCCGATCACGGTCAGCCCGTCGAGCGCCGCCAGCTGGGCGATCGACTCCGGCGTCGGCACGCCCCAGTCGGCGAACAGCTCGCCGAGCTCGCGATCGCCCGCTCGCGCTCCTTCGATACGGGACCAGCTCGTTCCGCCGAGACCGGCCGAGTCGACGATCGTCACCCCCTGCTCGAGGAGCGCCGCGCCGACGTCGCCCGACAGGCCGCAGCCGATCTCCTTGACGACGACCGGCACCTCCAGATCGTCGACGACACGGCCGATCTTCGGCAACAGGTCGGCGAAGTTGCGGTCGCCCTCCGGCTGGATCGCTTCCTGCAACGGATTCAGATGCAGCACCAGCGCGTCGGCCTCGATCATCGCCACCGCCCGGCGGCACTCTTCGGCGCCGTAGCCGTAGTTCAGCTGCACCGCGCCGAGGTTGGCGAGAAGCGGCATCGACGGCACCAGGTCGCGCACCTGGAAGCTCCCGGCGAGCGTTGGGTCCTCGATCGCCTTGCGCTGCGAGCCCACGCCGATCGCCACGCCGGTCTCCTCCGCCGCCGCCGCCAGATGGCGGTTGATCTTCGTCGCCTCCTCGGTGCCCCCCGTCATACAGGAGATCAGCAGAGGTGCGGCGAGCCGGCGCCCGAGGAACTCGACCGAGAGATCGATCCGATCCATGTCGATCTCGGGCAGCGCCAGGTGCTCGAAGGCGTACTCGGAGAAGAAGCGGCGCTCGAGCTGCATCCGCTCGGAGAGCGCCAACGCGATGTGCTCCGCCTTGCGATCCCGATCCGACGCATCCGGTGGCGGCGCAGCTTGCAAGCGGCTCATACTCGTGTTCACAGGTGCGGCACCCCGGTGAGGACTTCGCCGGCGGAGACGCGGCCGGTGGGCTGATCCGGGGTCTTGGAGTCGTTGTGGATCATAGCAAACGTCACCGTCTCGTCCGCCCCCGACCCCGCGGTCCGGGCCGCACGGACGCGCCGCCGTCAGGTCACGCTGGATCGCTCGTCGACCCACTCCGCCGCCGCCGCGGCCAGGCTCTCGGCGCATCCCTCGAGGCGCCGCCGGAGGTCGAGGAGCGCGCCGAGACGCCAGGGCCGCCGGGCCACCGCCCCGAGGAC
>JAWVZD010000424.1:0-3111 GCA_033722395.1 Thermoanaerobaculia bacterium
AGCGGTCCCTGGCGGAGGCGCTCGGCCAGCGTCTCGCCCGCGAGCAGCTCGCACACCAGATAGGGCGTCTTCCCGTGACGCCCGACGTCGTAGATGGCGAGGAGGTTCGGGTGATTGAGGCGACCGACCGCCCGTGCTTCCCTCTCGAAGCGCTGCACCCGCTCGGGATCTTCGGCGAGATCGCTCGGCAGAACCTTGATCGCGACGACCCGGTCGAGCTCGGGATCGCGGGCCTTGTAGACCTCTCCCATCCCTCCGGCGCCGACCGGAGCGAGGATCTCGAAACGACCGAGGCGGTCCCCGGAAGCGAATCTCATCGCGACACCGAGGAGCCTACCAGCCGGGATCGAGCACGGCCTCTATCGCAAGCGTTCGACCCAGACCAGATTCGTCGTTCCGGCGACGCCGAACGGGACGCCGGCGGTGATGACGATGCGCTCGCCGGACTCCGCCATCTCGTAGGTGCGGGCGCGCTCGAGCGCCATCGCCACCATCTCGTCGGCGTCGGCGACCACCGGGGCGAGCTCGGTGCGCACCCCGAAGGCGAGGGCCAGGGCGGCGCGGATGCGTGGGCTGGGCGTCAGGGCCAGCACGGGGATTCGCGGGCGGTTGCGGGCGATGCGCCAGGCCGACGAGCCGCTGGCGGTGAAGACCACCAGCATGGCGGCGGCGAGGGTCTCGGCGACCTCGCAGGCAGCCTTGGCGATGGCGTCGGGGGTGTTCTCGATCGCCTCGGGCCGGAGCATCCTTCGCCGTGCCTCGAATGCCTCCGATGCCTCGACCGCGCGAGCGATGCGGCACATCATCTCGACCGACTCGACCGGGTAGCGGCCGACCGCCGTCTCGGCCGACAGCATCACCGCGTCGCTGCCGTCGAAGATGGCGTTGGCGACGTCCGAGGCCTCGGCGCGGGTGGGGCGGGAGTGCTCGATCATCGACTCGAGCATCTGGGTGGCGGTGATCACCGGCTTGCCGGCGCGATGGGTGGTCTCGATCAGGCGCTTCTGCACCACCGGTACCTCCTCCGGCGGCATCTCCACTCCGAGATCGCCGCGCGCCACCATGACGCCGTCGGCCTCTGCGAGGATGTCGTCGAAGCGCTCCACCGCGCCGGGCTTCTCGATCTTGGCCATCAGCCTGGCGTCGGAGCCGAAGCGCTCGAGATAGTGGCGTGCCAGCTTGAGGTCGTCGCGGCCGCGAACGAAGCTCTGCGCCACCCAGTCGACCCCGATCTCGACGCCGAGCTGGAGATCGGCGACGTCTTTGTCGGTCAGCGCCGAGAGATCGAGATCGACTCCGGGTACGTTGATCCCCTTCAGATCGGAGAGCGTGCCACTCGCCTCGACCCGGGTCTCGATCGAGTCGCTGCCGATCGCCGTGACCCGTAGCCGGATGTGCCCGTCGTCGAGCAGCAGCTCCTGCCCGACCTCGATCTCGTCGCGCAACGACGGATGCGACAGCGTCACCCTCTCGGAGTCTCCCTCGATCTGCTCCAGGACGAGCTCGAAGGTCTGGCCGCGCTCGAGCTCGACCGCACCATCGGCGAATCGACCGATGCGGATCTTCGGGCCGTGGAGATCCTGCAGCAGGGCGAGGTTGCGACCGCGCTCGGTGGCGAGCTGCCGCACCCGCTCGGCGGCGGCGAGGTGCTGGTCGCGCTCGCCGTGGCTGAAGTTGAGCCGGAAGACGTCGGCTCCGGCATCGACCAGGGCGGCGAGCGTCTCGGACCCGACCGAGGCCGGACCCAGGGTGACGACGATCTTGGTGCGCTTGGTGCTCACGGTGCGGATTCTCACCTCCGGAGGGGGAGGATGTCATGCCCAGCGTCGATCGGGAACAGGGGGCGCTCGCCGCCCGGCCGTCTCGCGACGCGGTCGATGCTGTCTCACGCCTCCGCGTCGCTCGGCGGTGGCGGCGGCGAGATCGAGGTGTGCCCGGACAGCAGCCGCCAGCCCTCGGCGGTGCGGACCAGTAGCGCGGTGATCGCTCCCTCGAGGTCGATCGACTCACCGGAGACCAGCGTCACGGTCTCTCGGAAGCGCAGCGAGGCGTGGGCATGCTCCTCCGAGAGCACCAGAACGCGCGGCTCCGAGACGTCGAAGGCGAGGCGCTCGATCATCGGCGCCAGGGTGTGGATGTGCTCCACGACGCTCGCCTTGTCGGCGTAGGCCAGATGGCCGCTCTCCATCCAGTGAAAGCGTGCGTCGTCGGCGTAGAGAGCGAGTAGACCCTCCCAGTCGAGGGCCACGGCGTGCGCCGCGTAGGCCTCGAAGAAGGCGACGATCTCGGCCTCCGTGCCGCTGCTCTCCCCTCCGCTCGGTGGGGCGGTGAGGACGGTCAGGAGCAGGGCGACGACGATCGGTTGCAAGCGAGGCATCGGGGGACTCCTTCGGTTCGTTCGACGTGTCGGTGCAGGAGTTCGGCGCTGCGCCGGTGCCGGAGCGCTCGGCTCGCCGGCTCGAGCCCGGCGGGCTTCGCGATCGCTCGGGGATCCGCTATAGGGTAGACTACGGCACCGAACCTCGAACGGGCACAGCCGGGGAGACTCGGCGCCGCAAAGCCACGGATCCATTCCTCCGAGGATCGCCGGGCTGCCGAAAGGTGCGACGCAGGTCGCCTGGCAGGGCACGAGCCCTGCCGCTTCGGAGAGAGTCTAGTGTCCGGTCGAACCCGCCAACCCCGCCGCGCGGTGCGATTTCCCGTGCGATTCTGGCCTCGAGAGCGGCCGCAGGAGTCGTTCCAGGCGTTCGCCTCGAACGTCTCGGCGGGCGGAATGTTCGTCGTCACCCGGCGGCCGTTACCGCCCCGCACGTCGGTCGAGCTCGAGGTCGAGCGACCGAGGGGCACGGTGAAGATCTCGGCCGAGGTGGTGCACGCGGCCCGCGTCCCGCCGCTCTATCAGAGCGTCTTCAAGTCCGGTATGGGCCTGCGATTTCGCAGCCCGGACGAGTCGGACGTACGCGAGATCGGGGCGCTCGGTGTGACCCTCCCGGATCGTGGGGGCCGGCGGAACAACCCACGCTGACCGAGTTCGTGGGCTCCAGATAGAGCGGAGACGCGAGGGGAGGGGAAAGGTGGCTTCGGAGGGCTGCTGGTGAGGAGAGATCGACA
>JAWVZD010000425.1:0-3092 GCA_033722395.1 Thermoanaerobaculia bacterium
AGGCGTCGTCGCACACCACCAGCAGCGGACGGGACTCGGCGACCGTCAGCAGCGACTCGACCAGCGCCCGGCGCTCGGCCGCGGGCGGCGAGTAGCCGCCCGGATTCGACGGCGCGTTGAGGATGGCGATCGCCGGCTCGCCCGGCCGCACGCCGGTGAGCGCGGCGGAGATCGCCTGCGGATGGAAGCGGCCCTCGAGGTAGGCCGGCGCAGTCACCATCTCGGCTCCGGTCCGCAGCGCGAACGCCTGGCGGTAGTTGCCCCAATAGGGGGTCGCGACCGCCACCGGTCGCGTCGGGCCGGCGAAGAGGTCCGCCACCAGCGACAGGCCGTGGGTCAGCCCGACGGTGACCAGGGGCAACGAGGCCGGACCGGTCTCCCCGGCCCGTCTCTGCCACCTCTGCCAGGCCCGCCGCAGCCGCTCGATCCCCTGGATCGGCGAGTAGAGCAGCGCCCGGTTGCGCTCGTCCGCTTCGAGATCGATCGCCCGCTCGATCACGGGCAGCGCCATGATGCGACCGTGACCGTCGGTGATCTGCCCGATGGTGGCGTTGAACCGCTTGCCGCGCGCCTGCCCGGCCTGGAACGGGATGTCCGGCGGGAAGGCGGCCCGCCGGCCGAGATCCGACAGCAGCCGGTAGAGCGCTTCGCTGGCGTCTCGAATGGCCTCGTTGTCTCGCTCCGCTGCGCTCATCAGTCTCCTTCCCGCGAAGCGCCAGAGTATGCCGGCGGTCGGTCGCAGTTCAAGCCGGACGCGGACTCACCACTGCTTCCAATCGGGCGCTCCGCTCGTCCTCCTGGCCGGTCGATCCTGCGGCCTGCCGAGTTCCTCCGTCGCCTCCTCGCCCGCCAGAATTCGCCGCGACGCCAGCGCGAACAGCCAGTCGGCCGCCTCCTGCAGCACCTCGGGCTCGAGACGGTAGATCCGTTGCCGACCGGCGCGGCGCTGCGACACCAGGCCGGCCTGCCGCAGCACTCTGAGGTGCCGGGACACTGCCGGTCGACTGATCTCGAAATGGGCGGCCAGCGCACCCGCCGTGAGGTCTTCCGCCGTCAAGAGGCGGAGAATCGTGCGCCGATTGGGGTCGGAAAGAGCCTCGAAGACAGCATATGTAAACATTCCATTACGTATAGTAGCAAAGCCGTATCATCTATGTGTAACGTATTAGTTACTCATAGCAACTACGTGATCAGCTCTGGACTCGAGCCGAGCCGAGTCCAGAGTTTCGGACCGAATCAACCGATTGAAGGCCCTGAGCCGCTCCGAAGGGCCCGAAAAGCCCGGATTCGACGCCACCCGAGCTGGCACGCCGATTGCGAACCACTCCAAAACGATGCACGACTCGACCGACCTCAGGAACGGCCGTATCGGGGTATCCCCCCGGAGCTCCGATCGCGGGGCTTCGGAACATCAATGCCCCAGGACTCAGCCTCCAATCTGTTTCCAAGCGCCTCGGTGCGGCTGTTCGTGAGGTCGGTGGACTCGATCGCGTACGTCACGCCCCGATAGAACCCCCGCTCCACCCGTCCGTATCCTCTGTCCGGTCTTCCGCCCGGTCAGCCGGCCCGGTCCTACCCCCAGCTACCCCTACCCACCCCGCCCGACCCGGCGAGTCCGGTCCCGCCGGTCGCCCGACGCAGCGCATCGGGCGATCGGATCGAGAGTCGTTCCGGAAGGCGAATGGAACCCGAGACGGACTTTCACCGTCTTCCAAGATGAGGGACGACCCGTGCGAGCACCGATCGACTCATCCGTAGAAGCCGCCGATCCACGCTACCGAGGGTTGGCCGGTCGACGAAACAAACACTCGTACGGCAGCGTATTGCTGAGTGAAGGCGCCGTCCCCACCACCCAGCCTCGCACTGCCCGAGAGAGAGATCCGAGGAGAGAGATGACCGATTTCGACACCGCGACCGACCGCTTCACCGCCCACTTGCAGCGCTTCGCCGTCCCCGCTTTCGCCGCTCTGCTCGTCGCCGCGAGCCTGGTGACGACCGGCTGCAGTACCGAGGGGCGCGCCGACAACGGCAAGGCCACCAGCACCTCCGATCAGACGAGCGCCGAAGGGAAGTCTTCCGAGGCGAAGGCCGACGAAAAGGGCGCCAAAGCCGGCGACAAGACCGCCGTGGCCGTGCCGGTCAGCGTGACACCGGTCGAGCGCGGCACCGTCTCGGCTTACCTCTCCGCCACCGCCAACCTCGTGGCCGAGAACCAGGTGAAGATCCTGGCCGAGTCGGAAGGTCGCGTCGAGCGACTGCTGGTCGACGAGGGCCGTTACGTCGAGAAGGGGCAGCTCCTCGCGGAACTCGCCAACGACGATGCCGAGATCGCGCTCACCAAGGCGAAGGTCAAGGAGACCAACGCCCGCATGGCCTACGAGCGGGGCGAGGACCTGGCCGCCAAGGAGCTCATCGCCCGCGAGGAGATGGACAAGCTCTTCATGGACTACGAGATCGCCAAGCAGGAGCTCGCCGAGGCGCAGTGGAAGCTCGACAAGACGCAGATCCGGGCGCCGTTCGGCGGCCAGATCTCGGAGCGCATGATCCAGGTCGGCAAGCACGTGCGCCTCGGGGACGAGCTCTTCCAGATCACCGACTTCGAGCCCCTGATCGCCCGCCTCTACTTCCCCGAGAGCGACGTCGTGGGGCTCGAGGAGGGTCGCGACGTGCGGATCCGGCTCAACGCCGATGCGGCGATCACCTTTCCGGGCCGCATCCGGCACGTCAGCGACGTGGTCGACACCTCGACCGGAACGGTCAAGGTCACCGTCGAGGCGCCGAACGCGCCCGAGGGCGTCCGCCCCGGCAGCTTCGTCACCGTCGACATCGTGCGCGAGAGTCGCACCGAGGTCGCCAAGGTGCCGAAGGACGCGGTGATCCGCGAGCTGCGCACGGCCCACGTCTTCGTGGCCGAGGGTGATGTCGCCGTGAAGCGATCGCTCGAGCTCGGTCTCGAGGAGGGACGCTGGATCGAAGCGGTCTCCGGTGTAGAGCCGGGCGAGCAGGTCATCGTCCTCGGCCAGGGTGGACTGAAGGACGGTTCGGTCATCGAGATCCTCGACACCCACGGCCAGCGCACCGCGCCGCAGACC
>JAWVZD010000426.1:0-3091 GCA_033722395.1 Thermoanaerobaculia bacterium
ATCGAAGACCTCTGGCTGCCCTTCTTCTGCGTCTCGAGCAACATGAGCAACGCCGGCCTGGTGATCTACGAGCGCGGCCCGGCCTCGAAGGCGGTGCGCGCCTCCGTCGCTCTGCCGGGTGTCTTCCCGCCGGCGGTCGACGGCAACCACCTGCTGATCGACGGCGGGGTCTTGAACAACCTGCCGGTCGACATCATGCGCCGACGCTCCGACGGCCCGATCGTCGCCGTCGATCTGCACGTCCGCAAGGAGTACCAGCTCGAGTACGCCCAGGTGCCCTCCGCCTGGCAGGTGCTGCGCTCGCGACTGCTGCCGTTCACCAAGCGGATTCCGGTGCCGGGGATCACCACCATCGTCATGAAGGCGACCGAGATCGGCTCGATCATCCACGCCAGCCGCAACAGGGAGGCCGCCGACCTCGTCCTGAACCCGCCGGTCGGTCGCTTCGGCATCCTCGACGTCAAGGCCTTCGACGAGATCGTCCGCCTCGGCTACGAGCACACCCTGGAGCGGGCCGAGGAGCTCCGGGGCCTGGCCGCCGGCTGAGCTCTCCACAGAATCCAGCACTCCCGCGCTCCGGCCGAGGAGGTCCCACCCCGCCGGGGTGGTCGGGCTACCGCCTTCCTACGTGGCGACAGAGGAGCACTCCGGGCGGACACTAGGCATCAAAGACACACAGGAGGTGTGGACATGCCCGAAGAGCAGAGCTGGTTGATCGAGGAGCTCGAGAGGAGGGGCGTGTCGCGCCGTGACTTCATGAGCTTCTGTGGGGTCATGGCGTCGGTCATGGCCATGCCCAAGGCGGTCGGCGCCAAGATCGCCGACGCCATCGAGACGAAGCAGAAGCCGACCCTGGTCTGGCTCGAGTTCCAGGACTGCGCCGGCAACACCGAGTCGTTCCTGCGCGCCTCGCGGCCGGCCGTGGCCGACATCATCCTGGACACGATCTCGGTCGACTACCACGAGACGATCATGGCGGCGGCCGGCCACCAGGCCGAGGAGCGGCTCGCCGAGACCATCGCCGAGCACGAGGGCTCCTACATCGCGGTGGTCGAAGGCTCGATCCCGACCGGGGCGAACGGCGCCTACTGCACGGTGGGAGGCCGCGCCGCGATCGACATCGCGCGCGAGGTTTGCGGGGGCGCGGCGGCGACCATCGCCATCGGCACCTGCGCCGCCTACGGCGGCATCCCGGCGGCGGCTCCCAACCCGACCGGAGCGCTCTCGGTGGCCGACGCGGTGCCGCGGCTCAGGAACCTGATCAACCTGCCCGCCTGCCCGGCGAACGCCGAGAACCTGGCGGCGGTGATCGTCTACTACATCACCTTCGACCGCCTGCCCCCGACCGACCGGTACGGACGGCCGCTCTTTGCCTACGGCAAGTCGATCCACGACAACTGCGAGCGGCGGGCGCACTACGACGCCGGCCAGTACGTCGAGCAGTGGGGCGACCAGGGGCACCGCACCGGCTACTGCCTCTACAAGATGGGCTGCAAAGGGCCGGTGACCTACCAGAACTGCCCCAACATCCGCTGGAACGAGGGCACCAGCTGGCCGATCGGCTGCGGCCATCCGTGCATCGGCTGCGCCGAGCCCGACTTCTGGGACACCATGACCCCCTTCTACCAGCATCTGTCGGGCTTCCCGGGCTTCGGGATGCACTCGAACATCGACAAGGTCGGCTTCTGGGGCGCCCTGGGCGTCGGAGCGGCTTTCGCCACCCATAGCCTGGTCAAACTCGGCCAGCGCGTGATGCACGAGCCGGCCGAGAGCTCCGAGGCGGAGACTCCGCAGGCCGGAGGAGGAGAGTCGTCATGACCCACGTCGTCGTCGATCCCGTCACCCGCATCGAGGGACATCTCCGCATCGAGGCAGAGGTCGACGGCGGCCAGGTGCAGAACGCCTGGTCGTCATCGACCATGTTCCGGGGCATCGAGATCATCCTCAAAGGGCGCGACCCGCGCGACGCCTGGGCCTTCACCCAGCGGATCTGCGGGGTGTGCACGACGGTCCACGCCATCGCCTCGATCCGCGCGGTGGAGAACGCCATCGGCGCCACCCCGCCGCCCAACGCCCGGCTCTTGCGAAACCTGGTGATGGCGAGCCAGATGGTGCAGGACCACGTCGTCCACTTCTACCACCTGCACGCCTTGGACTGGGTCGACATCGTCTCGGCGCTCTCCGCCGATCCCGGGGCGACCTCGGATCTGGCGCAGTCGATCTCCGACTGGCCGCTGTCGTCGAAGAGCTACTTCACCGGCGTCCAGCAGCGCCTCGCCCAGTTCGTCGAGCGCGGCCAGCTGGGGCCGTTCGGCAACGCCTACTGGGGCCACTCGGCCTACCGCCTGCCGGCCGAGGCCAACCTGATGGCGGTGGCGCACTATCTCGAGGCGCTCGAGTGGCAGCGCAAGTTCATCAAGATCCACGCCATCCTGGGCGGCAAGAACCCGCATCTGCAGAGCTTTCTGGTGGGCGGCATGGCCACCCCGGTCGACCCCGACGAGCAGGCGTCGATCAACATGAGCTCGATCGCCGCCATGCAGGGACTGATCGCCGAGGCGCTCGAGTTCGTCGAGAAGGTCTACATCCCCGATCTCCTGGCGGTGGCGTCGTTCTACAAGGACTGGGCCGGCTACGGCGCCGGCGTCGGCAACTTCCTGGTTTATGGCGAGTATCCGGAGACCGACGAGGCGAACCCGCCGCTCTTCCTGCCGTCGGGTGTGATCCACAACAAGGACCTGGGAACGGTGGAGGACTTCGATCCCGCCAAGATCACCGAGTACGTCACACACTCATGGTTCGAGTACGGCGACGGCGACGACAAGGCGCTCCATCCCTTCTCGGGCGAAACCAAGCCCAACTACACCGGTCCCGATCCGCCGTACGACCGCCTGCACACCGACGCCAAGTACAGCTGGCTCAAATCGCCGCGCTACGACGGCGAGCCGATGGAAGTCGGCCCGCTGGCCCGCATGCTGGTCGCCTACGGGCGCGGCAACGAGCGCGTCCAGGAGCTCGTCGGCATGGCTCTGGGCAAGCTCGAGGTCGGCCCCGAAGCGCTCTTCTCGACCCTCGGCCGGGTCGCGGCGCG
>JAWVZD010000427.1:0-3088 GCA_033722395.1 Thermoanaerobaculia bacterium
CACCGCTGTCGAAGCACAGGTCGCGTCGACCCCGGCGACAGCGGCCGCGTCGTCTTCGGGCGCGCCGAGTGGCGCCGGTCGACAGATGTTGGTCGGCTTTTTCGGCGGCGCCGCCATGGTGGCTCTGGTGGCGCTGCTCGTCTTCTGCGCTGGGCGCGACGCCAAGCCGCGCGACGACGTGCAGGGTGCGCCGGCGCCGGCGCCGATGGCGGGTGACGAGCATCCGGCGCCCGCCCTGCCGGCCGACGTGGCCGCCCGGATCGACGGTCTGCGCGCGCGCCTCGAGGCGGATCCCTCCGACCTGGTCGCTAGCAAGCAGCTGGCGCTGGCGCTGCTCGCCGCCGAGCAGTACTTCGAAGCGTTCGAGGTGTCGCAGCAGATCCTCGTCGCGCGTCCGAACGACCCCGACGCGCTCTACGTCCAGGGGATGGTGCGCATGACGATGGGTCAGGACGAGGTGGCTCTCGAGCTCCTCGACCGGGTGCTCGAGCAGTACCCCAACCACGTGCTCGCGCTGGCCGGTCGCGGCATGATCTTCATGCGCGCCGGCGATCGGGAGGCTGCCGTCCTGGTCTGGGAGCGGGCGCTCGAGGCTGCCGGTGGTAGCCACCCCGACCTCGAGGGTCTCCTGGCGATGGCTCGGGCCGCTCCGCAAGGCGCCGGCGAGCCGGCGGACTCCGGCATGGTACCCGGTGAGCTAGCCGGCGTGGAAGCGCCGGCGCCGGTGGCGCCGCCCGTCGGCACCGAGCCGAGCGTTTCCACCCCGCCAGCGGAGGTGCCGGCGGATGCCTTCGCGGTCGATATCGAGCTTCCTCCGGCAACGACGGCGCCCCGTGGAGCGACCCTGTTCGTCTTCCTGCGGGAATCCGAGCAGGGACCTCCGGCGGCCGTGAAGAGGATCCAGTCGCCGGTCTTCCCGCTGCGGGTCGAGCTGGGACCGCAAGATTCGATGCTCGGTCGGCCGCTGCCCACCTCGGGGATCGTCACCGCCCGTCTCGATGCCGACGGCAGCGCCTCGACCGAGAGCCCGGGCGACCTCGTCGCCCAGGGCGAGGCACGCGTCGGCAACCGCGTCCGCCTGCGCCTCGGCAACTGATCGGTCGGCGGCCGTGGCGCTGCGAGTTCCCACCCGGGATGCGATCGAGGCGGCGGCCGAGCGCATCGCCGATGCGGTCGAACCGACCCCCCTCGTTCGCCTCGAGGCCGAGCATCCCGGCGCCGACCTGTATCTCAAGCTCGAGACCGAGCACCCCATCGGTTCGTTCAAGCTCCGCGGTGCTCTGAACGCGCTGCGCTCGACCGACGATCCGAAGCGCCTCGAAGGGGTATGGACGGCGAGTGCCGGCAACATGGCGCAGGGCCTGGCCTGGGCGGCGCGCCAGGCGGCGCTGCGTGCCACGGTGGTGATGCCGGAGAGCGCCCCGCGGGTCAAACGCGAGGGGGCGGGGCGGCTCGGTGCTCGCGTCGTCGAAGTGTCGTGGGAGGAGTGGTGGCGGATCCTCGAAGAGCGGCGCTACTCGGGGCTGGAGGGTCTCTTCGTGCATCCGGTGAGCGAGCCGTCGGTGATCGAAGGGAACGGCACCATCGGCCTCGAGCTCGCAGCGGCGCTCGATCGGATCGACGCCGTGCTGGTGCCGTTCGGCGGCGGCGGGTTGATCAGCGGAGTGGCCGCGGCGCTGACCCCGGACCGGCCGGAGCTCCGTTGCCTCGCCTGCGAGGTGGCGACCGCCGCCCCCCTTGCGACCGCCCTGGCGGCCGGTGAGCCGCGGCCGGTCGATCGCCGCGCCAGCTTCGTCGACGGGATCGGCGGTCGCATCGTGCTCGGCGAGATGTGGCCGCTGGTGCGCCAGCTCGTCAGCGGCACGCGGGTCGTCTCTCTCGAGGCTGTCGCGGCGGCGATGCGTCTGCTGTGGGAGCGGCACGAGCTGGTAGTGGAGGGGGCGGGCGCGGTGTCGGTAGCTGCGGCGTTGCGGGACCCGACGCTCGAGGGAACGGTGGTCTGCATCGTCTCGGGAGGCAATGTCGATTCGGCGGTCCACGAGGCGGTTCTACGAGGTGATCTACCGTGAGACCGTGGAGCGCAGCCGTGGTGGCCGCCGGGTTCGTCCTGGCGTCGGCGCCGCCGGGAGTGGTGGGTGAGGAGTTGCCGACGATCGTGGAGCGGTCGATTCAGCATCACGGCGGGACGCTCTACGAGCGTTCCCTCGTCGAGATGAAGCTCTGCTCTGGCTCCGGCTGCTACGACCTCGCCGTCTGGCGGTACGACGGACTCTACCGCCACCGGGTCGCCGGTCCGGTGTCGAGCGGACGGCGCGAGGTCGAAGTGACGAACGACCGCGTCGAGCTCGTCGTCGACGGCGGGGCGGTCGAGGTGACCGATCCGGAGGAGGCCCAGCGACTGCGCGACTGGGCGACGGCTCGTATCTACTTCGCGTTCCTGCCGTACCGCCTGGCCGATCCGTCGGTGCGGTACCGGGACCGGGGTGAGACGCGTTGGGGAGAGCGCCGGCTGCACGAGGTGAAGGTCACCTTCCGCGCCGGATCGAGCAGCGATGCGGAGGACGAGTACCTGTTCTGGTTCGACCCGGAGACGGCGCGACTGGAGCAGTTCGCCTACAGCTATCAGGGCTCCCCGGGTGGGTTGCGGTTCCGACGCCTGACGAACTACCGGCGTGTCGGGGGAATCCTGTTCTTCGATCAGCGGAACCTCGGCGTCGAAGGGGACGGATTGGACATCGAGCTGCTGACTCCGGAGTTCGTCGAGCGTCGGCTGCGGCCGGTGTCGACCGTGGAGCTGAAGCAGATCGAGGTACGGCCCCTCGCCGAGGACGGCAGCGACGGCGTGCCCGATCGACACCGAGCCGAGCCGCTGACACCGACCCGCTGACAGCGACCTTCTGGGCGCTCGGCTGGAGGGCTAGCCGCCGCGGTTCAGGTCGGTGCGCAGGAGCGCCGCATGAGGCCCCTCCCATCGACGCTCGAGCGAGTAGACGTCGCCCGGGGGGCCTGGGTGCTCGTCGAGAAAGTCGGCGAGCCGGCGCCGATCGGCGGCGTCGAACTCGAGCTCGAAGAGCCGTAAGTTCTCCTC
>JAWVZD010000428.1:0-3087 GCA_033722395.1 Thermoanaerobaculia bacterium
GTCCCGCCGGCGAGGCGGCGACGAGTCGACCGAGCCGCCGGATAGAGAGCAACGTCCGGTCACCGAGCCCGTGGCGTTGGCCCGACTGGATGCCTGCCTGACGCGGGCCGAAGAGGTCGCCCGGATCACCGTGAAAGACGAGGACCTGATCGTTCTCCGACACGCCGCGTTGCTGCTCGAGGCGAGCCCCGGGCTCGAGGCCGCGTCGGCGAATCCCCTGCTGTCGCGCGGCTGGACGGCGCGCCGCATCGGCCGACGCGTCGACGAGCTCCTGGAAGATCGAGACCGGCCCCGCGACGAGGCGGGAGCGAGACTGTTCCTGTTTCGCGCCGGTAGCGCCTGGCCGATCGTCGTGGCGTTCGAGACCTGGCGTGCCTCGAAGCGGGAGCGCCGCGCCTGGGAGCGCCTCCTCGAGCCTCTGGCGAAGTTGGCGAGGCGACAGGGCCGAGCGATCTTCGATCCGCCGCCGCTGCTGCGCGGCGACGAGATCGCACACCGACTCGGCATCGAGCCCGGCCCGGAGCTCGGCCGTGTGGTCGACCGACTCCGCCGGCTGCAGATCACCGGCCGCCTACGTACGGCCCAGGCGGCACGCGACTGGCTGGCGGGCCGTTACGGCGACCTGCCACCGCCGCAGGTCCGAGAATGAGCGTCCAGAGCTACTTGACGCTCATTACCTGCTGATTGAGCTCCTTGATCCGTTCGGAGAGCTTGTCGATCTTGGCCTGGGCTTCCTGGCGCATGCGCTCGTACTCGGCGCGGGCCTTCTCGAGCTCCTTCGCTTGGGCGGCCTGCTCGGTCCTCAGCTGCTGGACCTCGGCGTTGCGCTGCGAGACGGTCTCGCGCAGCTTGTCGATCTGCTCGTCTTTCTCCGCCAGACGGATCTTGACGCGCTCCTCCTGCTCCTCGTAGAGCTTGCGGAACTCCTGGAGCTCCAGAATGGCGGAATAATCGGCTGTCGAGACTCCCATCTCTTCCCCCTCTTCCTCGATTTTGGGGAACATCTTGCGTAGCTTGAGTGACAGATCCTCCGGATCCGGGGACTGGCGCATCGCCTCGCGGTAGGAGATCGTCCCGTTGACCAACAGGGCCAGCAGCGACTGGTTCATCGACTGCATGCGGAAGTAGGAAACGGACGATTCGAGCTCCTCCAGGATCTTGCCGGTCTCACCCTTCTCGATGTGAGACGAGATCTTGGGAGACGACTTCATGATCTCCAGCGCCGCTACCAACCCGCTGCCGTCCTGGCGCTCGACCAACTTCATCGACACGACGCCCTTCAACACCTGAGACAGCTGCGCCCGGACCTGTTTGTGCTGGCTCGACGGGAACGAGTCGAGGATGCGGTCGACGGTCTGCGTGGCGCTGTTGGTGTGCAGGGTCGAGAAGACCAGATGTCCCGTCTCGGCCGCCGTGATCACCGTGACCATCGTCTCGACGTCGCGCATCTCGCCGACCATCATCACGTCCGGGTCCTGCCGCACGCCGTTGCGCAACGCTTCGCGAAAGCTGATCGTGTCGGTCCCTACTTCGCGCTGTGAGATCGCCGCCTTGCCGTCGTTGAAGAGGAACTCCATCGGATCCTCGATCGTCAGAACGTGCACCGGGCGAGTCTCGGTGATGTGCCGGATGAGCGCGGCCAGGGTCGTCGACTTGCCGCTTCCGGTCGGACCGGTCACCAGCACCAGCCCCATCGGCAGATCGCAGAAATCGAGCAGAACCGGCGGCAGGTCGAGGTCGTCGACTTTCATGATGTCGTACGGGATACGGCGGAAGGAGGCCGCCAAGGTACCCCGCTGCCGGTAGATGTTGCCGCGGAAGCGGGCCAGGCCGTGCACACCGTAGCCGATGTCGACCGCCAGCGACTCCTCGAGCCTCTCCTTCTGGCGTGGCGTCAGGATCCGGAAGATCATCTTCTCGATCTCGTCCGGACGCAGGGGCTCCGCGTCGAGTGGCGCGAGCTTGCCGTGCAGCCGCAGCAGCGGCGGCCTCATCGGCTTGAGATGGAGGTCCGACGCCTCCTTCTCGGCCATCAGCGTGAGTAGCTCTTCGAGTTGCATGATCCGTCCGAAGTTCGGACAGTTTACAGGAAGGGGTGCCGCGGACAGCGATGACCCGAGTCACAGGGAGACGCAGTGTCGAGCATCGGCCTGGAAGACCTCCGTACCGCCCGATCGGTCGCTCGAAGCCCAGAGAGGTCTCGCCGCCGGCTAGAAGCGCCGCATCAGCCCGACCACGATGCCCTGGATACGGACCGAGGCGGCCGGCACCCGGATCGGCTCCATCTGGTGGTTGGCCGGCTGGAGACGAACCTCCGCACCCTCCGGGTAGAAGCGCTTCAAGGTGGCCTCGTCGTCGACCAGGGCGACCACCATCTGCCCCGCTTCGGCCTCGTCGCGCTGCTCGACCACCACCAGGTCGCCATCGTGGATACCCTCTTCGATCATCGAGTCGCCGCTGACGCGCAGCACGTAGTGCTCGCGCGCGCCGCTCGCCACCAGGTGCCCCGGCACACCGATGGTGTCGTCCCCCGGGAGCGCCTCGATCGGCCGGCCGGCGGCGATGACGCCGTAGAAGGGCAACAGGGCCTCCGGCGGCCCCGGCCGCCCGCCGCCGTGGTGCACCACCTGGACCCCGCGTTTCTGATTCCAGGCCCGCTTGATGTACCCCTTCTCGGTCAGCAACTTCAGATGCTTGTGGACGGTGCCGTACGACGAGTAGCCGAACTCTTCGCAGATCTCTTTGTGGGTCGGCGAGATCCCCTCCCGCTCCTGGAACTCGACGATGAAATCGAGGATGCTCTTCTGTCGCTCGGTGAGGAAGCGGTCGGTCATGACGGTTCCGTCCTCCGGGGGCGGTGACGCCAATCGATGGAGCCGGTGTGGTGGCACCAGCGAGTCTCGGCGCGAGTCGAGCGACAGTGTAGGCGCGCTTCGGGCGTAAGTCAAGCGCAAAGCGGCATCGGCGCCGCGACGGCGCGCGAGCGAGTCCGGCTACTCGAGGCTGGCCGTCGCGGCGCCATCTGCGGAGACGCGCACGTGGAGGACGGTGTGCTCACCGGCTTCGAGATCCTCCTCCAACCGCAAC
>JAWVZD010000429.1:0-3086 GCA_033722395.1 Thermoanaerobaculia bacterium
GCTCGGGGGTCTTCCCGGAGCTCACGCTTCGGCTCCGCGCAACTCCGGACGGGTGGCGACGACGAAGACGTCCTCCAGGTTGGGCTCGACGCGGCGGACATCGTCGTACGGGCTCTCCGTTCCGCTCGCCGCGTCGAGACCGCGTCGAACCGCTCCGGCCGGGTCGTCGACGTCGGAGCGCAGGAGGACGCGAAGGCGTCGCCCCAGCTGGGCGACGCTCATCACCCCGTCGACCGACTCGAGTCCCCGGCGGGCGGCGCGCGGTGAGCGGGTGGCTATCTCCACCACGGCGGCCTCGACCGACTCGATCAGCTCCTGCGGCGAGCCCTCCGCCACCAGCCGCCCCCGGTCGAGGATCGCCAGGAGATGACAGCGCTCCGCCTCGTCCATGTAGTGGGTCGAGCAGAGGATGGTGGTGCCGTCGTCGGCCAGCTCGAAGATCGACTCCCAGAAGTCGCGCCGGTTCTCCGGATCGACGCCCCCCGTCGGCTCGTCGAGGAAGACCAGCTCGGGCTCGTGGAGCACCGCCGCGGCCAGCGCCAGGCGCTGCTTCTGGCCGCCCGACAGCGTGCCCGCCCGCTGCTTCTGCCGGTCGGCCAGGCGGTAGCGCTCGAGGAGCTCCTCGATCCGCCTGCGCCGGTAGGTGCGGCCGAGCGAGTGGATCTCGCCGAGAAAGTCGAGGTTCTCTCGCACCGTCAGGTCTTCGAAGAGCGAGAACGCCTGCGTCATGTAGCCGATCCGGCGGCGCAGGCCTTCGGCCTCCTGCGGCACCCTGAGATCGAGCACCTCCGCCTCGCCCTCCGTCGGCTCGAGGAGGCCGCACAGGGTGCGGATCGTCGTCGTCTTACCGGAGCCGTTCGGCCCCAGAAAGCCGAACACCGCCGCCTCGGGAACATCGAGGTCGACATGGTCGACCGCCGTCAGATCGCCGAAGCGCCGCGTCAGTCCCCTGGCGCGGATGACCATCCGGGCGCCGTCGTGCGCCGCCGGAGCCGAGCGCTCCACCTCGTCGGAGGCCGACATCACTCGCCGGCCCCCGTGGGGTCGCCTTCCGGCACCAGCTCGACCCGAACCGGCAGGCCGACGGGCAGATCCCGCGCCAGCGCCGCCGACTCGGCGGTCAGCTCGACCTCGGCGACGAAGGCCAGGCGATGTCGGTCGCGCTCCGAGAGCGCATAGTGCGGCGTGAACGTCGCCTCGCGCGACACGAACCGCACTCTGCCGGTCAGAGCCTCGCTCCCGACGCCCTCGCGCAGCGCGTCGGCCTCGATCCTGGCCGGCGCCCCGACCCGCACGCCGGCGAGTCGCGGCTCCGGCACGTAGACCCGGGCGTAGGGCGCGTCGCGTGCCAGCAGCACGACCAGGCGCGCCCCGGCCGGCGGCTGCTCCCCGACCTCGTACGGCACCGCGTCGACCCGGCCGTCGACCGGAGCTCGCACGATCAGCCGGTCGAGCGCGATCTCGAGGTCGACCGTGTCGGCGATCGCCGCATCCAGCTCCGAGCGCGCCTGGCGCAGCTCCTCGAGCGTCGCGCCCGAGACCAGCTCGTCGAGCGCCGCGCGCTGCTCCTCGAGCCGTGCCTCGGTAGTCCGCACCCGCGTCCGAGCGGTGTCCAGGGCCGCCTGCGCCTGCACCCCCTGCGCCACCAAGGCCTCGGCTCGGGCGGCGTCCAGAAGCACCTGCTCGAGCTCGCTCCGGGTCGCCGCGATCGCCGCGCGAGCCTGCTCCCGGCGCTCCTCGCGGCCGCCGCGCTCGAGTTCCTGGAGGCGGGCCTCGGCTCGTCGGGCGCGGGCTCGGGCCGCCTCCAGACGGGCTTCGTACCGACTCGGGTCGAGGCGCGCCAGAGCGTCTCCCGATCCCACCAGATCGCCCGGCTCGACCGACAGCTCGACGATCGGCTCGGAGACCGGCGCGACCAACTCGTAGCGATCTCTCTCCAGCGTGCCGAGCAGCACGGCGGGGTCGTCGAGGAAGCCCTGCTCCCCGCAAGCGACGAGCGACAGCAGGAAGAGCCAGGGGATGCCGACGTGCCTCATGGCGACAGCGCCCTCATGACGAAGCCGGGGAGATCCCGCCGGCGCTCTTCGACGAACGCCTCGAAACCGGCTTCGTCGAGTCCCAGCAACAGCACGAGCATCGGACGTGCTGCGAACGGAAAGACGCACAGGGAGACCACGTTGACCAGGAACTGCTCGGGCGGGATCGCGACGATGTCGCCTTCCTCCACCCCGGCATCGATCTGACGCTTCAGTGCGGGGAGCACCCGACGCTCGAAGTGCGGTCCGGCTACGGCATGGAACAGCCGCGGCAGGCGGTCGGGATGGTGCGTGATCTCGCTGATCAGGTATCCGGGCAGGTAGGGCCGACGCGAGAACAGATCGAGATAGCCGTGCACGACCCGCTCGACCTTCTGGTCGAGATCGAGATCCGACGACATGATCTCGACGACGGTCGGCACGAACCGTTCGACGGTACGCCGAAAGACCGCCTCGGCCAGCTTGCGCTTGCTGCGGTAGTAGTAGTGCAGGAGTGCCTTGTTCACGCCGGCCTCCTCGGCGATCTCCTGCATCCGGGCACCGTCGGTGCCGCGCCGCGCGAAGACCCGGTCGGCGGCCTCGAAGATCTGCCGCTCGGTGCCGCTCTCCGGATCTTCCTCGCCAGAGGAAGACCACGGCGACGGCCCCTCATCGCCTGGTTTAACCATATGGTTAAGATGATATCGACGCGGTTCCCGAGCGTCAAGAGGTCCGAAGGCGGCCCGCAGGAGCGTTCGAACGCGACCGCATCATCCGGTAGATTCACTGGAGCACGCCGGAGGAACCGATGACCGAGATCGATCGCACCGCCGTAAAAGGCCTGCTGACCGCCCTGGAGCAGGCCTATCGACGCAAGTCCTGGCACGGCGCCACCTTACGGGGCGCGCTGTCGCGCGTCGACGCGGCGATGGCCGCCTGGCGGCCGGCCGAGGGACGCCCGAACATCTGGGAGATCGCCGTCCACGCGGCGTACTGGAAGCACAACGTCTGGCGTCGGGTGAGCCACGACGAGGTGCCTAGCTTCCCTCTCGACGGATCGGACTGGTTTCC
>JAWVZD010000430.1:0-3085 GCA_033722395.1 Thermoanaerobaculia bacterium
GGGAGCAGAGGACTCTGCCAGAGGTCGTGCGCCTTCGCCTGGGCGAACAGATAGGCGGTGTAGACGGCGGTGGCCAGGGCGAGGGCGGCGGTGACTCCGACCAGCCAACCGGGCGGCGCGTGGGCGCCGCCGGAGCCGACGACGAGGTAGCGCCAGCCCCACAGTAGATGGGCGGTCAGGCCGAGGGCGTAGGCGCCGAGGACGAAGGCACCGCGCACCAGCCACGAGCCCCACTGCGGGCGCGTGAAGATCATGTAGAAGCGTCCCGGATGCTCCAGGTCGGCGATCAGCAGGCCGCCGGTCAGCGCCAGAAAGAGCAGCGCAACGAGCGGCACGGCGACCAGCCAGGCCGGCGTCGAGGCCTCGAGGAGACCGGCCGCCATCAACAGAGCGCCGACCAGATAGACGCCGCTGGCGATCCCCTTGGTCAGCGTGTACAGACTTACCTTCCAGTCCCAGGGGATGGCGTGTGGCACGTCGTAGGAGAGCAGAGCAGCGGCAGAGGAGTTGGGCGCCCCATCGCTGCCGGAGACGACGTGCTCGGGCCCGACGAGCTGCTCCGACCAGGAGAACAGACCACCGGCCGGGCGCCGCGCGGCGAGCGGATCGAGGGTGGCCTGGCGCACGCCGCGGTAGAAGAGCTTCGGCGCGGTCTCCTTCTCGGGACGCCGCACCGCCACCGGCTCGCGGTGGACCATCTGCGCCGTGCGAGAGGTCGGATCGTTCAGATCTCCCACCATGATCGCCTCGGTCGGGCAGACCACGACGCAAGCCGGCTCGAGCCCCATGTCGATCCGGTGGGCGCAGAAGTTGCACTTCTCGGCGCTCGAATCCTCCGGATTGATGAAGATGGCGTCGTAGGGGCAGGCCGCCATGCAGGCCTTGCAGCCGATACAGATCGACTTGTCGAAATCGACGATGCCGTCGTCGCGCCGGAACATCGCGCTGGTCGGGCAGGCGGTGGTGCACGGCGCCCGCTCGCACTGATTGCAACGCGTCACCTGGAAGGCTCGATGTGCCTGCGGAAAGGTGCCCACGTCGACGTACTTGACGTAGGTCCGGTTGACCGACAGCGGGACCTCGTTCTCCGACTTGCAGGCGGTCGTGCAGGCGTGGCAGCCGATGCAGGACTCGTGGTCGATGACCTTCGCCCAGCGCACCGCCTCCGCCGAGGCCGCTCCCGTCCCGTCCACTATCGAATCACCCTTTCGGTCGCCAATGTGGGAGGATTATAGGAGACGGTCCCGGCCCTCTCAACGCCGGGCGCGGGCGCCGCGGAGAGTCGAGGACGAGGTCGACCGCGACCTCCTCGCGACTCCGCCCTGCGAGCCGCCCGGCAGGCCACCTCGATCCTGGTACTCTCGCCGAACACCGACCCCGAGGAGATCCCCCATGCATCCGAAAGCTCCCGCCATCCTCCCGCTCGCCGCCCTTCTGCTGCTCGCTCTCACCGCACCCGCCGAGGCAGCCGATCTAGAGCAGAAGTTGCGGGTTTCGAAGCAGGTCTTCGAGCAGCTCATGGCGACACCGGAACGGGCCAACAGCCGGGTCGTCCACGAGGCACGCTGCATCGCCGTCATCCCCAACATGGTCAAGGGTGCGATCGGCTTCGGCGGCCACAAGGGCCTCGGGGTGATCAGCTGCCGCCGGGGCGAAACGTGGAGCCCACCGGCCTTCGTCAAGATCGGCGGCGGCAGCTTCGGACTACAGATCGGCGGCGAGATATCCGACGTCGTCCTCTTCTTCATGACCCAGCGCGGCGTCGAGTCCCTGCTGGAGACGAAGTTCACCATCGGTGGCGACGCCGGTGTAGCAGCCGGGCCGTTCGGCTCCGGCGCCGAGACCAGCACCGACCTGAAGTTCCGCGCCGAGATCTACGCCTCGGCCCGCTCGCGCGGCCTGTTCGCCGGCCTGTCGATCGAGGGGGCGCACATGAGCATCAGCCAGAAGGCCATCCGCAGCTACTACGGTGAGCGGATCTGGCCGGAGGAGATCCTGTTCGAGCACCAGGTGCCGGTCGTGCCGGACGAGGCCGCCGCCTTCATGGAGGTCCTGCCCTCGAGCTGAAGCGGCTCACCGCTCGGCGCGCTGCGCCGTCAGACACCGATGTCCCGCATCCACATCCTGCCCGATCATCTGGTGAGCCAGATCGCCGCCGGGGAGGTGGTCGAGCGGCCGGCCTCGGTGCTCAAGGAGCTGATCGAGAACAGCCTCGACGCCGACGCCGGCCGGCTCGAGATCGACTTGGAGCACGGCGGGAAGCGCCGCATCCGTCTCGTCGACGACGGGCACGGCATGGATCGGGACGACGCCCTGCTGGCCTTCGACCGCCACGCCACCAGCAAGATCTCGAGCTTCGAGGATCTCGAAGCGGTCTCGAGCTTCGGCTTTCGCGGCGAGGCGCTGGCCTCGATCGCGGCGGTCGCCAAGGTCGACCTGACCACCGCCACCGAGAGCGGCGAGGGCTTCCGGGTGCGGATCGAAGGGGGGCGGGTGCGGAAGGCCGAGCCGGTCGGCGCGCCGCGCGGCACCTCGGTCGAGGTGGCGTCGCTGTTCTACAACGTGCCGGCACGGCGCCGCTTCCTGAAGACGCCACGCACCGAGCTGGCGCGCTCGACCGAAGTCGTACAGGCCTACGCCCTGGCGCGACCCGCCGTCGGCCTGACGGCTCGGCACGGCGGCAGGACGCTGCTCGAGGTCGGTCCGGGAAGCGACGACGAGGAGGGCCTCTCGCGACGGCTGCTCGATCTCTTCGGCGAGGAGTTGGTCGACGCCTCGACTCCGTTCGCCGCCGAGCCCGCCCCGGGTTTGCGCCTGTGGGGCCGGGTCGGAGACCCGTCGACGGCGCGGAGCCGTCGCCGCTTCTCGTTCGTCAACCGGCGCCTGGTGAGGGACCGGGCGGTCCTGGCCAACTTCTACCGCGCGGTGCGCGACGAATGGCACAGCGACGACTTCCCGGCCCTCTTCCTGTTCATCGACCTCCCAGGCTCCGAGGTCGACGTCAACGTCCATCCGCAGAAGGCCGAGGTGCGCTTCCGCGATCAGCGCATCCTGCGGCGGATCTACGACACCCTCCGCGAGGCCC